>NZ_JBHXJG010000134.1:0-20253 GCF_042723425.1 Streptomyces sp. NPDC058375
CGCGGGGGCTCTTCCATGGGGGCTGCTTAGCTATTTAGCTCATGTGCTAAACATGCACACATGGAATCACCCGCCGTTCCGGCCGCCGTTCAGCCCGATGACGAGGGGAGCGCCTTCCGCGCGCTCGCCGATCCCACCCGCCGCCAGATCCTGGAGGACCTGCGGGGCGGCGAGCTGGCCGCCGGGGAGATCGCGAGCCGGTTCTCGATCAGCGCCCCGTCCATCTCGCGCCACCTGGGCGTGCTCAAGGGGGCGGGGCTCGTCACCGAGCGCCGGGACGCCAACCGCATCCTCTACTCGCTCGCCGAGGAGCGGCTCGCCCTGTGCGTGGGCCGCTTCCTCAGCACAGTCTGCCCCGAGCAGATCGTGCTCCGCAACACCAGGTGGCGCTCCGCGCCGGAAGGCGACGCCTCATGATCAGACCCCGGCTCTCCAGCGTGATCGAACGCCGCCTCCTGGTGAACTACCGGGTGGACCCGTACGTCGCGGCGGCTCTGCTGCCCGCGCCGCTGCGGCCCCAACTGGTGCGCGGCCAGGCGGTGGCCGGGATCTGCCTGCTCCGGATCGGCGGCGTCCGCCCCGCCTGGGCCCCGGCCGCGACCGGGCGCACCAGCGAGAACGCGGCGCACCGGATCTCCGTCGAGTGGGACGGCCCGGACGGCGTCGAGCGCGGCGTCTACATCCCGCGCCGCGACACCGCCTCCCGCCTCAACGCCTTCGCGGGCGGCCGGATCTACCCGGGCGAGCATGGCCGCGCGGACTTCACGGTGCGGGAGGACCCCGACGCCGTACGGGTGGCCTTCGCGACCCGGGACGGCGAGGTGGCGGTGGACGCGACGGTGGAGCCGGCCGGGGAACTGCACGGCAGCGGCCTGTTCACGGACCTGGCGGAGGCGTCGGAGTTCTTCCGCCTGGGCAGCCGGGGCCTCTCCCCGCGCGCCGGGGACGGCACGCACCTGGTCGTCCTCGAACTGTCCACGGACGCCTGGAAGGTGACGGCGGGCCGCCCCCGCTCCGTACGCTCCTCGTTCTTCGAGGACTCGGACCGCTTCCCGCCGGGCAGCGCGGTGCTGGACAGCGCGCTCGTGATGCGGGACGTGCCGGCGGACTGGTCGCAGGGGGAGCCGTTCCGGGTGGGAGAGACTTTCTCGCGGGGGTGCGGGGTGGGGGCGGGAGCGGCGTAGGGGATCACCGATCGGCGAACCCGGGGCCGCACCGGCCGGGGGAGAGAACGGCGGGCGGGGCGTCGTGGCCGACGCGGTGGCGAGGGCGCGCAGGGCGGTGGCGACGCGGTCGGGCTCGTACAGGTCGAGGGGCCCGGCAGGTCGCCCCAGTTCACTGCCTCGATCACGTCCAGCACCGCCCTGTCGTCCCATCCCGGCCGGGCGGGAAACGCGTCGCGGGACGGCCGGCCCGGATGCCAGGATGATCCGCGCCCCCGACCACTTTTGATCCCGTCCCGGAGCAACCTCATGCCATCTGCCCCCGCCCCTTTCCCCGCGGACCCCACCGTCCTGCACCCGATGCCCGGCCAGCCGCGCGTGGTGCAGCTGAAGCCTCTGGTCACCTCGGAGCTGATCCAGGTCGGTGACTACGCGTACTACGACGACCCCGAGCACGCCACGGAGTTCGAGACCCGGAACGTGCTGTACCACTACGGCCCGGAGCGTCTGGTGATCGGCAAGTTCTGCGCGCTGGCGACGGGGGTGCGGTTCATCATGAACGGCTCCAACCACCGCATGGACGGCCCGTCGACTTTCCCGTTCCCGACCCTGGGCGGCTCCTGGACCGACCACTTCGACCTGCTGACGGGGCTGCCCAACCGGGGCGACACGGTGATCGGCAACGACGTCTGGATCGGCTACGAGGCGGTGATCATGCCGGGCGTCCGGATCGGCCACGGCGCGATCATCAGCGCCCGGTCCGTGGTCGTCTCGGACGTCCCGGACTACGGAATCGTCGGCGGCAACCCGGCCCGCCTGATCCGCACCCGGTACGAGGAGGAGGACATCGCACGCCTGCTGGCGGTGGCCTGGTGGGACTGGCCGACGGAGCACCTCACGCGCCACATCCGTACGGTGATGTCGGGCACGGTGGCGGAGCTGGAGGCGGCCGCGCCCGGGGCGGCGTAGGAAGCGGAGGCGGTCGGGATCGCCTTCCACGAGATTCACATCGAGACCGACGCGCACGACCTGACCTTGCTCTTCTCGGACCTTCAGGTGAGTGAGATACCGGCCGGACACGGCCCCTTGCGGCGGGGTGAGGAGTAGCCGCCACGGCTTCGGGGCGGTCACGCCTACGAGAACCGGGCGACGTACTCGTCGAAGGGCTCGATGCCGACTGCCGCCCGGAGTTCATCCACACGCTCGGGCTCCTCGCAGGGCCACGGAACCGGTGCGCCGTCCTTCACACCGGCGATCTGAGTGCCGGGTGAGCCCGTCGGGCACCGCTCAGGAGCCCCGCCGGGCACCGCTCAGGAGGACCCCGGCAGCCGGGACCAGAAGTGGTCGACAATGTTCTCGACGTAGCGGCGGCCGTCCTCGCCGGACGCGGTGGTGCCGCCGGCCCGGCTCAGGGTGGCCGCCATGAGGACCTGGTACTCCTGCTGCATGGCCTGCAACGGGGCCTTCAGGTCGCGGCGGTCCATGGAGACCAGCTTGGCGATGTCACGGATGTGCGCCTGCCAGCGGGTGGAGACCGCCTCGGTGAGGAGACGGGCGAGTTCCTCCTCCAGTCTGGTGATGGCGATGAAGTCGCGCGGGGGGAGGCTGAGGACCTCACCGAGCTTGACGGACTGCCGTTTGTCGCCGGTCCACTGACCGGTCTCCTCCATGTACGCGTACGCGTCGAGGGTGAGACCCGTGGCGCGGGCGACCTCCTCGGCCGAGACGCCTCGCGCGATGCGGTGTTCCAGCAACGTGCTCGGGCGTCCCATGAGTTCACTGGGCTGACACCACAAAGCGCCCGCCAATGCGGTGAGTTCGCCCGCGTCCGGGACGTGGGTGCCGCGTTCCCACGCGACCACGTGCTCGGGGCTGACGTGCGATGTGCCGAAGGACGCGCGCATGCCGTAGGCGACATGACCGGGAGCCATCCCGAGCTTCTCGCGCAGGGCGCGCGCTGCCCGCGCGTTGAAGGGGAGTGGAGGGTGCACACACGGAGCGTAGGGGAGCTGTCACCGTCACTTCCATGCCCACTGTCGGCTGCCTGCCGGTTTGACGGAAAAGGTCACCGTCGATTCCGTAGGAACGCACAGGAGCGAAAAGGTACCAACTGCACGCTCTACGCGGGTAGTTGCGATCCCCTGGGTGCCGCGTATGATCCGCTCGCAAGTGCCGCATGTGCGTTCGCACAGTACCTGCCACGCACTACGGGCAGCACCGGCGCCCTCTTTTCCCCTCATCATTCGCAGGCCCAGGAGACTTCGTCATGCACCCCAGTCCGACCAGCCCGCCGCCGCCCGACGCGAAGCCCGCCGGATCGGAGGGCGCCGTCGACCGGTTCTTCCGCATCAGCGAACGCGGCTCTTCCTACATACGGGAGATACGCGGCGGATTCGCCACGTTCTTCACGATGGCATACATCCTCGTGCTCAACCCGATCATCCTCGGCGGGGCCGAGGACAAGTTCGGCGAGACGCTGGACAGCGTGCAGTTGGTCACCGCCACCGCTCTGGTCGCCGCGGTGATGACGCTGATCATGGGTGTGGGCGGCAACCTGCCGCTGGCCCTGGCGGCGGGTCTGGGCATCAACGCCGTCGTGGCCTTCCAGATCGCGCCCCTGATGAGCTGGGAAGACGCGATGGGCCTCATCGTGCTCGAAGGGCTCTTGATCTGTGTCCTGGTGATGACCGGGTTGCGCGAGGCGATCATGCACGCCATCCCGCAACCCCTGAAGCAGGCGATCAGCGTCGGCATCGGGCTGTTCATCGCCTTCATCGGCTTCGTGGACGCCGGGTTCGTCACCCGGATCCCCGATGCCGCGAACTCCACCGTGCCCGTCCAGCTCGGCACCGGCACGCTCACCGGCTGGCCGATGCTCGTCTTCTGCCTCGGCGTGCTCCTGACGATCGTCCTGGTCGCCCGGAAGGTGAAGGGCGCGATCCTCATCAGCATCGTCCTGATGACCGTCGTCGCCATCGTCATCAACGAGATCGCCGACATCAAGGCCTGGGGTCTGACGTCGCCCTCGATCCCCGGCAACCCCGTCGCCGCACCCGACTTCGGGCTGCTGTTCCACTTCGACCTGCTCGGGTCGTTCGGTCAGGTCAGCGTGCTGACGGTCGTCCTGCTCATCTTCACCCTGATCCTGTCCGACTTCTTCGACACGATGGGCACCGTCGTGGGGGTCACGGCGGAGGCCGGTCTCCTCGACGAGCGGGGCCAGGTGCCCGGTCTCGGCCGCGTCCTGCTCATCGACGGTGCTGCCGCCGTCGCAGGTGGCGCCGCGTCCTCGTCGTCGGCCACCACCTACATCGAGTCCGCGGCGGGTGTCGGTGAAGGGGCCCGCACCGGCTTCGCCAACCTGGTCACCGGCGGGCTGTTCGCGCTCGCCCTCTTCCTCACGCCCGTCCTGACCATCGTGCCGATGCAGGCGGCGGCGCCCGCCCTCGTGGTGGTCGGGTTCCTGATGATGACCCAGGTCAAGCACATCGACTGGGACCGCTACGACGTCGCCATCCCGGCCTTCCTCACCATCGTCGTGATGCCGTTCACCTACTCCATCACCAACGGCATCGGCGCCGGCTTCGTCGCCTACGTGGTCATCAAGGCGTGCCTGGGCAAGGCGCGCGAGGTCCACTGGCTGCTGTGGGGCACCGCGGCGCTCTTCCTCGTGTACTTCCTCATCGACCCGTTGGAGCAGATCCTCGGCCTGAAGTAGCGGGAAGCCCGGGGCCCGGTCAGTGGCCTCCCTCGTCGGCGAGGCAGAACTCGTTGCCCTCCGGGTCCTTCAGGACCGTCCAGGTCATCCCTTGCATCGACTGCTCGCCGACGACGGTGGCGCCCAGCTTCGCCAGGCGCTCCACGTCGGCCGGGCGGTCGGGCGAGGCGAAGTCGATGTGCACCCGGTTCTTGCCGGGCTTGGGCTCGGGCACCCGCTGGAAGCCGAGGACCAGCGGGGTGGCCGCAAGGACGACGAACGCGTCGTAGTCCTGAGTGTCCTCGACGCCGAGCGCCTCGGCCCACCAGGCGGCCAGCGCCTGGGGGTCGGCGCAGTCGATCGTGATCATCTCCGGTGAGATTCGCATGTTCCTCACCGTACGGCGCGCCACTGACAACGCCCCGCGGCACAGGGTCTCGTGGGGCCGTTCAGACCAGCGCGACTTCCAGCAGCGGGAGTTCGCGGCCCGGGATGGAGCCGGACGGGGTGGCGCCGATCCGGACCGCGCCCATGGCCCGGTAGAACGGCTCCGCGTTCGGGTCGGCGTCGATGGTGAGGCGGGTGAAGCCCAGGCGGCGGGCCTCGTCCATGGTGTGGAGGAACAGCCGTCGCCCGACGCCCCGGCCGATGGTGTCCGGCTCGACGAACATCATGCCGAGCGCGCCCTCCGGCGGCTCTCCGTCCAGGGTGGTGAAGCCCAGGATCCGGCCGCCCTCCTCCACCACCGCCGTCCGCCGCGCCGCCACGTCCGCGGGGCGGATCGTCAGCTCCTCGCGGCAGGCGGCCAGGAACTCCGCGTCGTACTCCCAGTGGCCCTTCGACCGGAGGGCCAGCTCGGTCAGTGCGGCGGCCTCGGCCGCCTCGCCCACGCGTATCCGCATGGGGGCAGTCTCCCCCCACACGGATACCCGCGCTCGCGGATTTCCCGCCCGCGTCAGTCGAAGCCCGCGTCAGTCGAAGATCGGGCCCTGCGTCCGGGTCCGCTTGATCTCGTAGAAGCCGGGGATGGACGCGACCAGCAGCGTGCCGTCCCAGAGCTTTGCCGCCTCCTCGCCCTTGGGGGCGGGGGTGACGACCGGGCCGAAGAAGGCGACCTGCTCGCCGTCCGCGCCGGGGACCGCGATGACCGGGGTGCCGACCTCCTGGCCGACCTTGTCGATGCCCTCCTGATGGGAGGCGCGCAGCTCGGTGTCGTACGTGTCCTTGTCGGCGTACTCCGCGAGGTCCTCCGGCAGGCCCACGTCCTTCAGCGCGGCGGCCACCGCCTCGCGGGTGGGGCCCTCGCCGTTGTTGTGGAAGCGGGTGCCGAGCGCTGTGTAGAGGGGGCCGACGACCTCGTCGCCGTGGAGCTGCTGGGCGGCGACGACGACCCGGACCGGGCCCCACGCCTTGTTCTCCAGCATGTCCCGGTACTCCTCGGGCAGCTCGTCCAGCTTGTCCTCGTTCAGGACGGCCAGGCTCATCACGTGCCAGCGGACCTCGACATCGCGGACCTTCTCCACTTCCAGCATCCAGCGCGAGGTCATCCACGCCCAGGGGCAGAGCGGGTCGAACCAGAAGTCGGCCGGGGTCTTGCCGTTCGCCGGGGTGTTCTCGGACATGTCTCTCCTCTGAAGGGCGTGTTCCACAGCAGGGCGTGTCGCACGGAGGCGTGTTCCACCTGGGGCGAGAACGCCTCCGAGGGGCGGCCCATTCCCTGGATGCCGGCGCCGGAGCACGCGTGCAAGGATCAATAGGTTCGAACACGACACATGACGCGCGTCACGAAGGAGTGCCCGTGCCCGGTGAAAACCTGTCCCGCGACGAGGCCCAGAAGAGGGCCGAGCTGCTGACCGTCGACGGATACGAGGTCGCTCTCGACCTGCGGTCCGCCGTCGGCGAGCCCGAGGGGGCCGACGGGGGCGAAGGGCCGGTCACGTTCCGGTCGCTCACCACGATCCGGTTCCGCTCCGCCCGGGCCGGCGCCTCGACCTTCGCCGACCTGGTGGCGCCGGGTGTGGACGCCGTGACGCTGAACGGGAAGGCCCTCGACCCGGCCGCTGTCTTCGACGGCGTCCGGGTGGCCCTGGACGGGCTCCTGGAGGGCGAGAACGTCCTCGTGGTGGACGCCCGGTGCGCGTACAGCAGGACCGGCGAGGGCATGCACCGCTTCGTCGACCCGGAGGACGGCGAGGTCTACCTCTACACGCAGTACGAGCCGGCCGACGCCCGCCGTGTCTTCGTCAACTTCGAACAGCCCGACCTCAAGGCTCCCTACCGTTTCCAGGTCACCGCCCCCGAGGGCTGGCGGGTCTGGTCCAACGGGGCCGAGGAGTCCCACGAGGGAGGGGTGTGGACCTTCGCCGAGACCAAGCCGATCTCCACGTACATCACGGCCGTCGTCGCCGGTCCGTACCACTACGTGAGCGACCACTACAGCCGTACGTTCGACGACGGCACCACGCTGGAGATCCCGCTCGGCGCGATGTGCCGCAAGGGGCTCGCCAAGCACTTCGACGCGGACGACGTCTTCCTGATCACCAAGCAGGGCCTGGACTTCTTCCACGACCACTTCGACTACCCGTACCCCTTCGGGAAGTACGACCAGGCCTTCGTGCCCGAGTACAACCTCGGCGCCATGGAGAACCCGGGCATGGTCACCTTCCGCGAGGAGTACATCTACCGCGGCAAGGTCACCTCGGCGGCCTACGAGCGGCGGGCCAACGTCATCCTGCACGAGATGGCGCACATGTGGTTCGGCGACCTCGTCACCATGGAGTGGTGGGACGACCTGTGGCTGAAGGAGTCCTTCGCGGACTTCATGGGCTCCTTCTCGATGGTCGAGGCGACCCGCTTCACCAACGGCTGGATCACCTTCGCCAACAACCGCAAGGCCTGGGCCTACCGCGCCGACCAGCTGCCCTCCACCCACCCCATCACGGCCGACATCCGTGACCTGGAGGACGCCAAGCTGAACTTCGACGGGATCACGTACGCCAAGGGCGCCTCCGTGCTGAAGCAGCTCGTGGCGTACGTGGGGCGCGACGCGTTCCTCGAAGGCGCCCGGCGCTACTTCAAGAGCCACGCGTACGGCAACACCCGGCTCGGGGACCTGCTGTCCGTGCTCGCCGAGACCTCCGGGCGGGACATGACCGCCTGGTCGCGCTCCTGGCTCCAGACGGCGGGCGTCAACGTGCTCACCCCGGTGCCCACGTACGACGCGGCGGGCGTCCTCACCGAGCTGGCCGTCGTCCAGGAGGCCGCCGCCTCGCACCCGGAGCTGCGCCCGCACCGCGTCGCGGTCGGCCTGTACCGCCGTACGCCCGAGGGCGAGCTGACGCGTTACGCGCGCGCCGAGGTGGACGTGGCCGGCGAGCGGACCGTGGTGGAGGCCCTGGCCGGGTCCGAGCGGCCCGATCTGATCCTGGTCAACGACGACGACCTCACGTACTGCAAGGTCCGCTTCGACGAGGGGTCGCTGGCCACCCTCCGCGACCACCTCGGCGACATCACCGACCCGCTGGCCCGCGCCCTGTGCTGGTCGGCCGTGTGGAACCTGACCCGGGACGCGGCTCTGCCGGCCCGCGACTTCGTCGCGCTGGTGCTGGCGCACGCCGGGCGGGAGAGCGACATCGGCGTCCTCCAGATGCTGCACGCCTGGACGCAGTCCGCGCTGGTCAACTACGCGGCCCCGGAGTGGCGCGAGGAGGGCGGCCGGGCGGCGGCCGAGGGCGCGCTGCGCGAGCTGCGGGGCGCCGAGCCGGGCAGCCAGCACCAGTTGACCTGGGCCCGCTTCTTCGCGGCGGTCGCCTCGTCCGAGGACGACTTCCAGCTGCTCGGCGGGCTGCTGGACGGCACGGCGAAGATCGACGGTCTCGACGTCGACCAGGAGCTGCGCTGGTCCTTCCTCTCGCCGCTGGCCTCGCACGGGGTGGCGAACGAGGCGGCCATCGACGCCGAACTGGCCCGCGACGACACGGCGTCGGGCAAGCGCCACCACGTACGGTGCCTGGCCTCGCGGCCGTCCGAAGCGGTCAAGGCGCAGGCGTGGGCGGCGGTCGTGGAGTCGGACAAGCTGTCCAACGCGCTGGTCGAGGCGACCATCGCGGGCTTCGGGCAGCCTTCGCAACGGGAGCTGCTGGCCCCGTACGCGCACCGCTACTTCGAGGTGATCGAGCGGATCTGGGCGGAGCGGTCCATCCAGATCGGCATGCACGTGGTGCGCGGGATGTTCCCCGGGCTCCAGGACAGCCCCGAGACCCTCGCGGCGACCGACGCCTGGCTGGGCGAGCACGAGGACGCGGCCCCGGCGCTGCGGCGGCTGGTGCTGGAGGCCCGGGACGATCTCGCGCGGGCGCTGCGCGGGCAGGAGTGCGACCGCGCCGCGTGACCGAGGGAGCGTGAAGGCCGGGGCGTGACCGAGGGGGCGTGACGGCCGAGGCGTGACCGAGGGGCGCTCGGGTGGGGCGTGACCGAGGGGCGCTCGGGTGGGGCGTGCGTGCGGCGTGAAAGCGGCGCTCGTACACCTGCCCGAGGCGCCCCTCCCTCAATTCCCGGCGCGACGGCCCTTTTCGGTTGTCGAACGTCCGTGCTTTAGGACGGCGTTGTCCGGGATTGTCGACGGGCGTGTAACAGGGGTTAGGGCCCCCTCCAGGGGCGGGAAACCCCGGGACATGACCCAGAACACCCCGCTCTCCGCCCGCCTCCCGCGTCTCCCCCTTCACCCCGACGATGTGACGCAGCGTGTCCTGTCCGCCGCCCAGTTGAGGGCGCGGGGCGTGTCCGCCGCGCAGGCATCCGCCCAGTGCCTGCCCGGCGGTCCCTGGCAGCACCTGCTGCCGGGCGTCTACCTGCTGCACCCGGGCCCGCCCACCGGCCAGGAGCGGCTGCGCGGGGCGCTGTTGTACACGGGGCGTCCGCCGGCCTCCGCGCGGCGCGCTCCGGCGGGCCCCGCGGAGACGGGGTACGGCGAGGCGATGGTCACCGGGGTCGCCGCGCTCGCGCTGCACGGCTTCGCCTCGGTCGGGGAGCTGGCGGCGCTGCACCGGATCGACGTGCTGGTGCCCCGTACCCGGCGGCTGCGGTCCACCCGGTTCGTGGAGGTGCTACGGACCGCGTCGATGCCGACCGCGGTACGGGTGGGCGAGGTGCCCGTCGCCCCGGTGGAGCGGGCGCTGGCGGACGCGGTGGCGGGCACCGCGGAGGCGGCGGACGTCCGGCGGCTGCTGACCGAGGCGGTGCGCGGCGGGCACTGTGAACCCGCCGCCGTTGTACGTGAGTTGAGCGAGGCGAAGCTGCTGGGTCGGCCCGCCGTGGTGGGCGCGGTGGACGCACTGCTGGCCGAGGGGCGGGCGGTGGCGGAGGCGCGGCTGTACGCGATGGTGCGCGAGCACGGGCTGCCGGAGCCGGTGTGGAACGTGGAGCTGCGGCTGCCGGGCGGGCCGTGCCTCGGCGGGGTCGACGCCTACTGGCCCGACCACGCCGTGGCGGTGGAGCTGGACTCGCGGGCGCCCCGGCAGGGTGTGCCCGGGCGGCGGGGCGGCCGGGCGCAGGAGGACCCGCAGTGGGCCGCGTACGCCGCGAAGCGGGAGCATCTGGAGCGGCTCGGGGTGACGGTCGTCCGCCTCACGCCGCGGAAGCTGCGGGAGACGCCGGACCAGCAGGCGACGGTGGTGCGGACGGCGCTGATGGCGGCGGCCGACCGGGAGCCGGCCGCGTATGTGATGGTGCTGCCGCGCTGAGCGGGGCGGCGGCGGCCTCCGCCAGGCGTCCGGCCGGCACGGAGCCAGGCGTCCGGCCGGCACGGGACCAGGCGTCCGGCCGGCACGGGACCAGGCGCCCGGCCGGTCCGGACCACGGGTGCGGCCGGCACGACCGCGCGTCCCGGCCGACCCGGACCGCGCGTCCGGCTGGTACGGACCACGCGCGCGGCGGCGCGTGTCACCAGGGGCCACAGGCGTACCGTTTCACCCCATTCCTCCCTCGTGGCATATCGCGCCCCGTGGCGGATCTATGCCATGTCCCTGACTCGCCTCCGTCAACTCTCCACAAACCCCTGTCATTTACGACAGGGTGAGCGGTCATCCGGTACCGAATTCCGGACTCTCTCTTTCAATTACAGGGATGCTGATGACCAAGGAATCCCCCAGCTCCATACCCGGGGCGAGACGCGCGGCTCGTATCGCGGCCGCTGCCGGTCTGGCGGCCGCACTGGCCGCCTCCGGCGCGGCACCGGCCCTCGCCGCCGACGACCCGGCACCGGCACCCGTCAAACCGGCCGCCACGAGCGACCGGGGCGACAAGCTCGGCAAATCCGACGCCGATGTCCTGGCGAAGGCCGAGGCCAAGGGCGAGAAGAACATCACCATGATGGTCGCCACCACCCCCGGTGCGACCGAGCAGGTCAGCAAGCAGCTGGACGCCGTCGACGGCTCCGTGCTCGGCCAGACCTACGACAAGCTCGGCTATGTCCGGGCGACGGTCCCGACGAAGAGCGCCGAGTCCACCATCAAGGCGGCCTCCAAGCTCTCCTCCGTCCTCGGCATCGATCTCAAGCAGGAGATCAAGCTGGACGACCCGACGCCCAAGGGCGACCGGGCCGCCGGCGCCAAGCAGACCAAGGCCACGGGCAGTTACGCGGCGCCGGACAAGAAGACCCCGGCGAAGAACCCGTACAACCCGTCGTTCGAGACGGGCGCGGTCGACTTCGTCGCGAAGAACCCGAAGGCCGACGGCCGCGGGATCACCATCGGCGTCCTGGACTCCGGCGTCGACCTCGGTCACCCGGCCCTGAAGAAGACCACCACCGGCGAGCGCAAGATCGTCGACTGGGTGACCGCCACCGACCCGGTGAGCGACGGCGACGGCACCTGGCTGCGGATGACCGAGTCCGTCAGCGGCCCGACGTTCACGTCCGGCGGCAAGACGTACGCGGCCCCCGCGGGCAGCTACAAGTTCGCCACCTTCGCCGAGTCGGCCACCGCCGGCGGCGACATGGCGGGCGACCTCAACCGCGACGGTGACACCACCGACGTCTGGGGCGTGCTGTACGACCCGGTCACCGGCACCACGCGGGTCGACCTGAACAGCAACGCGGACTTCTCCGACGACAAGGTCCTCAAGCCGTACAAGGAGAAGTTCCAGGTCTCCTACTTCGGTGAGGACGACCCGCGGACCCAGGTCGTCGAGCGCATCCCGTTCGTCGTCGAGACCCGCAAGGGCGTCACCTACAACGCGGCCGGCGCCAAGGCCGACTACGTCAACATCGGCGTCATCGAGGGCTCGCACGGCACGCACGTCGCGGGCATCACCGCGGCCAACGGGCTGTTCGGCGGCGAGATGAACGGTGCCGCCCCCGGCGCCAAGATCGTCTCCTCGCGCGCCTGCACCTGGTCCGGCGGCTGCACCAACATCGCGCTGACCGAGGGCATGATCGACCTCGTCGTCAACCGCGGCGTCGACATCGTCAACATGTCGATCGGCGGCCTGCCGCCGCTGAACGACGGCAACAACGCGCGCGCCGAGCTGTACAAGCGGCTCGTCGACATCTACGGCGTGCAGCTGGTCATCTCGGCCGGCAACAGCGGCCCGGGGCTCAACACCATCGGCGACCCGTCGCTCGCCGACCACGTGATCTCGGTCGGCGCGTCGATCTCCAAGGAGACGTGGGCGGCCAACTACGGCTCCAACGTCACCAAGAAGTACGACATGCTGCCCTTCTCCTCGCGCGGTCCGCGTGAGGACGGCGGCTTCGCGCCGATCATCTCGGCGCCGGGTGCGTCCATCAACACCACCCAGACCTGGGCGCCGGGCGGTCCGGTCAAGGAGGCGGGTTACGACCTGCCGGCCGGCTACTCCATGCTCCAGGGCACCTCGATGGCCTCCCCGCAGGCCGCGGGCGCTGCCGCGCTGCTGCTGTCGAAGGCGAAGCAGACCGGCATCGAGCTTCCCCCGGCCGACCTGCGCGTGGCGCTGACGAGCACCGCGGGCCACATCAAGGATGTGCCCGCGCACGTCCAGGGCTCCGGTCTGATCGACATCGTCAAGGCGTGGAAGCAGATCGCCAAGCAGGGCAAGGCCGCGCACGAGTTCTCGGTGAAGGCCCCGGTCGACACCGCGATCGACTTCGCGCTCAAGGACCCGGGCTTCGGCACCGGCCTCTACGACCGCGAGGGCGGCCTGAAGGTCGGCGAGTCCAAGGTCTACGACGTCGTCGTCACCCGCACCACGGGCCCGGACCGCAACGTCCAGCACAAGCTGACGTGGAAGAACAACGACGGCACCTTCGAGCTCAGCAGCCCCCAGTACGTCTCGCTGCCGCTCGACACGCCGGTCAAGCTCAAGGTCAGGGCCAAGGCGAAGACCGCCGGGGTGCACAGCGCCATCCTCCAGGTCGACGACAAGAAGACCTCCGGCGTCGACCACCAGATCATGACGACGGTCGTCATCGCCCAGGAGCTGGCGCAGCCCGGTTACGCCTACAAGCACTCCGGCTCGGTCCAGCGCAACGGGACCACGTCGTACTTCGTCAACGTGCCGGAGGGCGCGAAGACCCTTGAGGTGGCCCTCAGCGCGCTGCGCTCGGGCAGCCAGACCCGGTTCATCGCCCTGCACCCGTACGGGACGCCGGTCGACCCGACCTCCACGGTCAACTGCTACCCGAACTACGAGAACCCGGCCGACACCTGCCGCCCGGACGCGCGTTCCTACAAGGACCCGCAGCCCGGCGTGTGGGAGATCGAGGTCGAGTCGCGTCGTACGTCGCCGCTGCTGGACAACCCGTACAAGCTGGATGTCTCGCTGCTCGGCGTGACCTTCGACCCGGCGGTGCGCACCATCGCCGAGGCGAAGATCGGTGCTCCGGCCACGGTGGACTGGAAGGTCACCAACACCGCCGCCGCCCTCCAGGGCAAGCTCCAGGGCGGTTCGCTGGGCTCGGCCAAGGTGGACAAGCCGTCGATCTCCACCGGTGAGACCCGTGAGACCACGGTGACCATCGGGGCGGGCGTCGAGAAGCTCGACTTCGCCATCGGCGGTACGTCGGACGCCAACGCGGACATCGACCTGTACGTCTTCCGGGGCGCCACGCAGGTCGGCAGCGGCACCACCGCCGGTTCCGAGGAGGCGGTCAGCCTGGTGAAGCCCGCCGCGGGCACGTACACGGTCGTCGTCGACGGCTACTCGGTCCCGGCCGGGTCGACCACGTACGACTACCGCGACGTGTACTACTCGGCGTCGCTCGGCACGATCAAGGTCGACTCCACCAAGGCGGTGAACCTGGCCAACGGCGCGTCCGCCCAGGTCGGCGCCGAGGTCGTGGTCGCCGGGGCGGCTCCCGAGGGCCGTCAGTTCTTCGGTGAGGTCCAGCTGGTCAACGCGCGCGGCACCGCCGCGGGCACCGGCAGCGTCGTGATCGAGAAGGTCACGCCGTAACGGATCCCTTCGGTACGACGGCGGGGCGGGCGCTCTCACGAGCACCCGCCCCGCTGTGCGTGTTCCTCGTCACAGGCCGCCCACACCGCCGCAGATGTTTCCCCACGCAGGCACGGACGTTGCAGAATCTGCGGCCCTCGCGGGAAGAGTCCGCAGGTCGGACAATGGATTGGACAAGGCGGGCCCGGACATACGCATCATGGTGCGGCATACGGACCGCACAGACGCACAGGTGTACAGAACAGAGGAGTCCTCGTGAAGGTCGGAATCGTCGGCGCCACCGGTCAGGTCGGCACAGTCATGCTCAGGATCCTGGCCGAGCGCAAGTTCCCGGTCGACGAGCTGCGGCTGTTCGCCTCCGCCCGGTCCGCGGGTTCCACGATCGACTTCCAGGGCTCCGCCGTCACCGTCGAGGACGCGTCCACGGCCGACTACACGGGCCTGGACATCGTGCTGTTCTCCGCCGGCGGCGCGACCTCGAAGGCGCTGGCCGAGAAGGTCGCCGCCCAGGGCGCCGTGGTGATCGACAACTCCTCCGCCTGGCGCAAGGACCCCGAGGTCCCGCTCGTCGTCTCCGAGGTCAACCCGCACGCGGCGAAGGTCCGCCCCAAGGGGATCATCGCCAACCCGAACTGCACGACGATGGCCGCGATGCCGGTGCTGCGCCCCCTGCACGACGAGGCCGGTCTCGAAGCGCTGACCGTCGCCACGTACCAGGCCGTGTCCGGCTCCGGGGTCGCCGGGGTCGCCGAGCTGCACGGCCAGGCGGCCAAGGTCGTCGCCGAGGCCGAGAAGCTGGCCCACGACGGCGAGGCCGTGGACTTCCCCGATCCGGCCGTCTACAAGCGCCCGATCGCCTTCAACGTGCTGCCGCTGGCGGGCTCGATCGTGGACGACGGCTCGTTCGAGACGGACGAGGAGCAGAAGCTCCGCAACGAGTCCCGCAAGATCCTGGAGATCCCGGAGCTGAAGGTGTCCGGCACCTGCGTCCGGGTTCCGGTCTTCTCCGGCCACTCGCTCCAGATCAACGCCCGCTTCGCCCGCCCGATCGGTGTCGAGCGCGCCTACGAGCTGCTCAAGGACGCCGAGGGCGTCGAGCTGTCCGAGATCCCGACCCCGCTCCAGGCGGCCGGCAAGGACGCCAGTTACGTCGGCCGCATCCGGGTCGACGAGACGGTGGACCACGGCCTCGCGCTGTTCGTCTCCAACGACAACCTCCGCAAGGGCGCGGCGCTGAACGCCGTGCAGATCGCGGAGCTGGTGGCGGCCGAGCTGAAGGGCTGACCGCAGCCGTACGCACCGCCGAAGGGGCGGCCACCGGAGTGCACCGGTGGCCGTCCCTTCGACGTGCCCTGTCAGAGGGCGAGATGACGCCTGAGCGCCGCGTCCACATCGGCCATCCGCCGGCGGGGCACCGACCCGATGCGGCGCTTCAGCCGCTGCGGGGAGACAGCACGCACCTGCTCGCACTGCGCCTTGCTGTCCACCGCGAGCCGGCACTCGTCCGCCGGGAGGAGGACCTGGAAGGGGAAGACGCGTGCCGTGTTCGACGTGAGGGGGACCACGGTGAGCACCCCGCGCTCCAGGCGCTCCACGGTGGCGTTGGCGCCGTCGTTCGACACGATGAGGGCCGGGCGGGCCTTGTTCGCCTCGCTGCCCCGGACCGGCTCGAAGTCGATCAGATAGATGTCACCGCGCCGCATCGGTGAGCCCGTCGCCCGTGGCACGGTCCCAGAACGCGGCGTCCTCGCTCGTGTCCCATTCGGCGAAGGCGGCCTCGTACTCGCTCTCCAGCCGCGACGTGCGCAGCAGCTCGATCGCGGCCTGGATCACCGCGGACCGGGATTCGGCGGCGTTGGCGGCCGCATAGGCGTCGACGAAGTCGACATCCTCCTGCGGCAGGCTCACACTAATCTTCATACCATCGATGCTACCAAGGGTGGCACTCCACTGCTACCCGAGGCGGGAAGCCCTTCAGGGCCGCCGCACCTCGAAGTGGAAGCATCCGTACTCCACCGCCCTGACGTGCACCAACACCACCTCCGGGTCCGCGAACGCCTCGTCCAGCGCCGCGGCGAACCCCTTCGCCTCCTCGGCCGGGATCTCCAGCAGCCGCCCGCCCGCGATGTGGCCCCGGGCGTCGTAGCGGCGGACCGTGCGCAGGGCGCCGGGGCGCGAGAACGGGTAGCCCTCGCGATCCGGGTCCGGGCCCGCGCACGCCTCGGCGTGGAGGAAGACCGGGCCCTGCTCGTCGTACGCCCCCGGGCTCGCCCCGATCGCGGCGGCCCAGCGGCGCAGCGGGGCGTAGGAGACGAGGGCGATGAGCTCCCCCGGCTCGCTCCCGCGCAGGCAGCAGCGGAGGGGCGCGCCGGCCCCCGTCTCCCGGTACGGGGCGCAGGGGCGGCCCGCGTCGTCGGTGGCGCGGAGTTCGGCGAGGGCGGCGGGGTCGATGGGGCGGGGCTGGTATCCGGTCATGGTTCGAGCCTGTCCCCCGAGGCCGTCCGCGTCCGGCGGAAAACGGACATCGCGCTGGGAGCACGGCACGTGGAAGGATGGCGGAAACGCCGCATATCAAGTCGCACACCTAGGAGATGACCGCGTGCCTGGCACGAATCTGACCCGCGAAGAGGCACAGGAGCGGGCGCGCCTGCTGACCGTGGACGCGTACGAGATCGATCTCGACCTGTCCGGAGCGCAGGAGGGCGGCACCTACCGGTCCGTGACCACCGTGCGCTTCGACTGCGCGGAGGCGGGTGCGGAGTCGTTCATCGACCTGGTCGCCCCGGCCGTCCACGACGTGGTGCTGAACGGCAAGGACCTGGACGTGGCCGCCGTCTTCCGTGACTCGCGGATCGCGCTGCCGCATCTGCGCGAGGGCGCCAACGAGCTGAAGGTCGTCGCCGACTGCTCGTACACCAACACCGGTGAGGGCTTGCACCGGTTCGTCGACCCGGTCGACGAGCAGGCCTATCTGTACACGCAGTTCGAGGTCCCGGACGCCCGCCGGGTGTTCGCCTCGTTCGAGCAGCCGGACCTGAAGGCGACCTTCCAGTTCACCGTGAAGGCCCCCTCCGGCTGGACGGTCATCTCGAACTCGCCGACCCCGGAGCCCAAGGACGACATCTGGGCGTTCGATGCGACGCCGCGCATCTCCACGTACATCACGGCCCTCATCGTCGGCCCGTACCACTCGGTGCACAGCACGTACGAGAAGGACGGCCAGACCGTCCCGCTCGGCATCTACTGCCGCCCCTCGCTGGCGGAGTACCTGGACGCGGACGACATCTTCGCCGTGACCCGGCAGGGCTTCGAGTGGTTCCAGGAGAAGTTCGACTACGCGTACCCGTTCGCCAAGTACGACCAGCTCTTCGTCCCGGAGTTCAACGCGGGCGCGATGGAGAACGCGGGCGCGGTCACCATCCGCGACCAGTACGTCTTCCGCTCCAAGGTGACGGACGCGGCGTACGAGGTGCGGGCCGAGACCATCCTGCACGAGCTGGCCCACATGTGGTTCGGCGACCTCGTCACGATGGAGTGGTGGAACGACCTCTGGCTGAACGAGTCGTTCGCCACCTACACCTCGATCGCCTGCCAGGCGGACGCGGCGGGCTCGAAGTGGCCGCACTCCTGGACCACGTTCGCCAACTCCATGAAGACCTGGGCGTACCGGCAGGACCAACTGCCCTCCACGCACCCGATCATGGCGGACATCAGCGACCTGGACGACGTCCTCGTCAACTTCGACGGGATCACGTACGCCAAGGGCGCATCCGTCCTCAAGCAGCTCGTGGCGTACGTCGGCAAGGACGCGTTCTTCCAGGGCGTGCAGGCGTACTTCAAGGCGCACGCCTTCGGCAACACGCGCCTCTCCGACCTGCTGGGCGCGCTGGAGAAGACCTCGGGACGCGACCTGAAGACTTGGTCGAAGGCGTGGCTGGAGACGGCCGGGATCAACATCCTGCGCCCGGAGATCGAGACCGACGGACACGGTCACGTCACCTCCTTCACCGTGCTCCAGGAGGCTCCCGCGCTGCCCGCCGGCGCGAAGGGCGAGCCGACGCTGCGGCCGCACCGCATCGCCATCGGCGCGTACGACCTCGACGCGGACGGCAAGCTGGTGCGCACCGACCGGATCGAGCTGGACGTCGACGGCGAGCGCACCGACGTGCCCGCCCTGGTGGGCAAGGCCCGTCCGGCCGTCGTCCTGCTCAACGACGACGACCTCTCGTACGCGAAGGTCCGACTGGACGCCGAGTCGCTCCGGGTCGTCACCGAGCACCTGGGCGACTTCGCCGAGTCGCTGCCGCGCGCCCTGAGCTGGGCCTCGGCGTGGGACATGACGCGCGACGGCGAGCTGGCGACCCGCGACTACCTCGCGCTGGTGCTCTCCGGCATCGGCAAGGAGTCGGACATCGGCGTCGTCCAGTCGCTGCACCGCCAGGTGAAGCTGGCGCTGGACCTGTACGCGGCCCCGGAGACCCGTGAGGGCGCGCTCAACCAGTGGACCGACGCGACGCTGGCGCACCTGCGCGCCTCGGAGCCGGGCAGCGACCACCAGCTGGCGTGGGCCCGCGCCTTCGCGGCCACCGCCCGCAACCCGCAGCAGCTGGACCTGCTCCAGTCGCTGCTGGACGGCACCGAGTCGATCGAGGGCCTGGCCGTCGACACCGAGCTGCGGTGGGCGTTCGTGCAGCGGCTGGCCGCGGCCGGGCTGCTGGACGAGGAGGAGATCGCCGCCGAGTACGAGCGGGACAAGACGGCGGCGGGCGAGCGCCACGCGGCCTCGGCTCGGGCCGCTCAGCCCTCGGAGGAGGCCAAGGCCCAGGCGTGGGCCTCGGTCGTGGACTCCGGCGACCTGCCGAACTCGCTCCAGGAAGCGGTCATCAGCGGCTTCGTGCAGACGGACCAGCGTGAGCTGCTGGCCCCGTACACGGAGAAGTACTTCGCCTCGGTGAAGGAGGTCTCGGACTCGCGCAGCCATGAGATGGCCCAGCAGATCATCGTGGGCCTCTACCCGGCCCTCCAGGTCTCGCAGGAGACGCTGGACGCCACGGACGCCTGGCTGGCCTCGGCCGAGCCGAGCGCGGCCCTGCGCCGGCTGATGTCGGAGTCGCGGGCCGGTGTGGAGCGGGCTCTGAAGGCCCAGGCGGCGGACGCGGCGGCGACCACGGCCTGACACACGCACACCCGAGGGGCGTCCTCTTCGCTACGGCGGAGGGGGCGCCCCTTCGGCGTACGCCCGCGCGCTTTCGCCGTACGCTCGCGCGTTTGCCGTACGCCCGCGCGCGGGTGGGTCTCCCGTGGCCTACGGTCCGAAGGGTCGTCGCAGGAAGCTTCGGTCGCAGGCCACGGGAGGGTTCGGATGCCCGGCTTCGCCGCCGCCGTGCCGGTCGCGCTGGCCCTGTGCGCGGGGCTGGTGACGGGCCCCTCCCCCGCGCCGCCCGCCACCGCGCCGCCCGCCGCCGACTGCCGGGCCGGTCCGGAGGGCTGCTACGACCTCTACACGTACGGCTACAGCCTCGGGCTGCATCCGTTCACCGGGGGGGATGCCGTCCGGGAGCAGCTGACCGACCACTTCCGGCTCTTCCCGGTCAGCGGCGGGTGTGCGGGGCGGATCCGGGCCGGGGCGCGCTGCGAGCTGCTGGGCGGGAACCCGGTCGAGGTCGAGTACATCGGGAACGACTTCTTCCAGATCAACACGCTGCCGGGCCACCAGCTGGGCCGGGGCATGCACATCCGCTTCGCGTTCTCGCGGACCCTCGGCTTCCACACGATGACGGTCCGGGCCTGGCAGGACCGGCCCACCGACTGCACGGGCGAGGCCTTCTGCAACGGGGTGAACCGGGCGTTCGCCTGGGTGACCTGGCGGGTGCTGGCGAAGACGCTGCACGTCTCCGCGTACGTCGCCTGAGCCGCCGGTTCCGTTGGAGACCGCCCGGCGGGCGGGCGCTGGAGCGCAAC
>NZ_JBHXJG010000135.1:0-20120 GCF_042723425.1 Streptomyces sp. NPDC058375
CCCGAGGACGGTCCCTCGGGCGCTCACCCCTTCCCCGACGGCGGCAGGCTGGCAGAATCGGGGCCATGGCAGAAATCATCCAGCGGGACGGAACATGGACGTTCGACGGGGACACCGTGCGGATCGTGCCGGGAGGAAAGGCGCACCCGGTCCGGCAGGAGCTGGGTGAGATCGCCGTCCCCCTGGAGGCGGTGGCGGGCATCTCGTTCGAACCGGACCGCAAGGGCGGACGGCTGCGGCTGCGGCTGCGCGGCGGCGCCTGCCCGGTGCTGCGGGCCGCCGACGGCAGGCTCAAGGACGGCGCCGACCCCTACGTGCTGGTCGTGGAGAAGGACCGCACGGGGGTCGCGGAGTATTTCGTCGACGAGGTCCGCAACGCGCTGCTGATCGAGCAGGTGCCGGAAGGCCCGGTCGACCGCTTCCTGCTGCCCGGCCCCACCCTGCCGGTCTCGGGCGGGGGCGGTGACGGCACGGCGTCCTTCGACGGCGAGAGCGTCCGGCTGACCTGGAACTGGAAGGCCGAGGAGTCCAAGACGGCCGGGGGCGCGTCCACCTTCCCGCTGTCGCGGATCGCGGGCGTGCGGTGGCTGCCCTCGATCGGTCTGGAGAACGGCTATCTGCGCTTCGAGCCGGTCGAGGGGCCCGTCTCCACCCCGCCGAAGTACGACACGTACGCCCTGGACCTGTGGGGGATCTCCAAGAAGGAGCACACCGCGGTCCTGGTCGCGGCGGCGGTGCTGATGCGGCTGCCCGGGGCCCGGGCCGCCCTGGACGCGCCGGAGGCCCCCCCGGCCCTGACCAAGGCGGCCGAGCCCGCCGCCGCGCCGGCCACCCCACCCGCGGGCGACCACGACGCGCTGCTGCGGCGGCTGCGGGAGCTGGGCGAGCTGCACCGGGCCGGGGTCCTCACCGACGAGGAGTTCAGCACCGCGAAGCAGGCCGTTCTGCGGAGCATGTGAGGCGATCGAGCGACCTTTCCGGCACCGCCCTGCCCGATATCGGGCAGATTTCTTGCATAAGCGCGCCCCGGCACGCAATATCGACGGGTGCTTGAACGCCGCTCGTCGCACGACGACCTCATCGATCACCTCGTACGCTCCACCGCGCTCCAGCGCGGCGAGGCGGCCCGGGTGATCCTCGACGTGCTGGCGTACTTCGACGAGAGCACCGACGACTTCGTCCGGCGCCGCCACCGCGAACTGCAGTCCGGCGGCCTGGTCAACACGGAGATCTTCGAGCGGATCGCGGCCGAGCTGCCGCACCGCGCCGTGGCGCCGCCGGAGCTCTCGCTCCGCCAGCTGCGCCGCATCGTCTACGGCTGAGCGGGCCGGGCGCCCGTGCGCGGGGCGCCGTAACGCATGTGTGTACGTGTACGTCGATGGAGGGGCAGAGAATCCATGTGCGGGATCGTCGGATACATCGGGAAGCGTGATGTGGCACCGCTGCTGCTGGAGGGCCTGCAGCGGCTGGAGTACCGGGGTTACGACTCCGCGGGCATCGTCATCACCGGCAAGGCGGCGGCGGGCAAGCCGGGCACGCTGAAGATGGTCAAGGCCAAGGGCCGGGTCCGTGAGCTGGAGGCCAAGGTCCCCAAGCGGTTCGCGGGCACCACCGGCATCGCCCACACCCGCTGGGCCACCCACGGCGCCCCGAGCGACGAGAACGCGCACCCGCATCTGGACGCGGAGAACAAGGTCGCCGTCGTCCACAACGGGATCATCGACAACGCCTCCGAGCTGCGCACCCGGCTCACCGCCGACGGCGTCGTCTTCCTCTCGGAGACCGACACCGAGGTGCTGGTCCACCTGATCGCCCGCGCCCAGGCCGACACCCTGGAGGAGAAGGTCCGCGAGGCGCTGCGCCACGTCGAGGGCACGTACGGCATCGCCGTGCTGCACGCCGACTTCAACGACCGCATCGTGGTCGCCCGCAACGGCTCGCCGGTCGTCCTCGGCATCGGCGAGAAGGAGATGTTCGTCGCCTCCGACGTCGCCGCCCTGGTCGCCCACACCCGCCAGGTCGTCACGCTGGACGACGGCGAGATGGCCACGCTGAAGGCCGACGACTTCCGTACGTACACCACGGAGGGCTCGACCACGACGGCCACGCCGACCACCGTGGAGTGGGAGGCCGAGTCGTACGACATGGGCGGTCACGACACGTACATGCACAAGGAGATCTCCGAGCAGGCCGACGCCGTGGACCGGGTCCTGCGCGGCCGGATCGACGACCGGTTCTCCACCGTGCACCTGGGCGGCCTCAACCTGGACGCCCGCGAGGCGCGCGGGGTCCGCCGGATCAAGATCCTCGGCTGCGGCACCTCGTACCACGCGGGCCAGATCGGCGCGCAGCTCATCGAGGAGCTGGCGCGCATCCCCGCCGACGCCGAGCCGGCCTCCGAGTTCCGCTACCGCAACCCGGTCGTGGACCCCGACACCCTGTACGTCGCGGTCTCCCAGTCGGGCGAGACGTACGACGTGCTGGCCGCCGTCCAGGAGCTGAAGCGCAAGGGCGCGCGGGTCCTCGGCGTGGTCAACGTGGTCGGCTCCGCGATCGCCCGGGAGGCCGACGGCGGTACGTACGTCCACGCGGGCCCGGAGGTCTGCGTCGTCTCCACCAAGTGCTTCACCAACACGGTGGTCGCCTTCGCGCTGCTCGCGCTGCACCTGGGCCGCATCCGTGACCTGTCGGTCGCGGACGGCAAGCGGATCATCGACGGGCTGCGCCGGCTGCCCGAGCAGATCAGCGAGATCCTGGCGGGCGAGGACGAGATCAAGCGGCTCGCGGCGGAGTACGCGGACGCCAAGTCGATGATGTTCATCGGCCGGGTGCGCGGCTATCCGGTGGCCCGCGAGGCCTCGCTGAAGCTGAAGGAGGTCTCGTACATCCACGCCGAGGCCTACCCGGCCTCCGAGCTGAAGCACGGACCGCTCGCGCTGATCGAGCCCGCGATGCCGACCGTGGCGATCGTGCCGGACGACGACCTGCTGGAGAAGAACCGCGCCGCGATGGAGGAGATCAAGGCCCGCAGCGGCCGCATCCTCGCCGTGGCCCACCAGGTGCAGGAGAAGGCCGACCACACCATCGTCGTGCCGAAGAACGAGAACGAGCTGGATCCGATCCTCATGGGCATCCCGCTCCAGCTGTTCGCGTACCACACGGCCCTCGCGATGGGCCGGGACATCGACAAGCCGCGCAACCTGGCGAAGTCCGTGACGGTCGAGTAGGCGGCCGGAGAAAGACGTGGGGCCCCGTACCGCGATGAAACGGTACGGGGCCCAACGCGCGGTGCCACAGGGCCTTCTGGCGGCCCCTCAGGGGATGACGATGACGGGGCGTTGCGCGCGGCGGGCGAGGCGGCCGGCCACCGAGCCGAAGATCCGGCCGACGATGCCGTGCGTGGAGCCCACGACGATGGCGTCGGCGGCGTACTCCCGGCCGACCTCCTCCAGCTCGTGGCAGATGTCGCCGCCGCGCTCGACGAGCACCCAGGGCACCTCGGAGAGGTAGTCCGCGCAGGCCAGCTCCAGACCGAGGACCTCGGTGCGGTGGTCGGGGACGTCGACGAAGACGGGGGGCTCGCAGCCCGCCCAGACCGTGGTCGGCAGCCGGTTGGCGACATGCACGATGATCAGGCCGGAGCGCGAGCGGCCGGCCATGCCGATGGCGTAGGCGAGGGCCCGCTCACTGGACATGGAGCCGTCGAAACCGACCACGACTCCGTGCCGGAAGGCGGGATCGCACGCATGGCGTGCTTCTTCGACCGTCCGCGGCTCCGACCCTGGGTCGGCTACCGGCTTGCGGTCTTTGGGTTCAGGGATTTCGTGACCGGCCATCGGTGTCTCGGCGAAGAGAGTCCTCGTGAGGAGGGAACGGTTTCGAGAGGTGCATCAGCTGGTGGTGAAGCTCTGTCCGGGAATCATCTTCCCAACCCCATACCCCCAAGGGTACGGCGTCACCCCTCCACCGCCCAGACCCCCGCAAAAGCGCGCGTGACGCTGGAGGGAGCATGCCCGAGCCTGTCCGGGATGGCAATGCCGGTTGTGTCGTACACGGGCCTCGGAAGGCCTCGGAGGGGGCGAACACCGTCGGGCGTCCTGTTTTTCGCGAGGGCCGGCGACCGCCCGCGAAGGATGGCGACGGAGCCCGCACCCGGTCCCTGTTGGCCACGTCTCCGAACACGACCCGAAACCCGTCGTTCGCGTGTTCCCCGGCACAGCGGCCGATGACGCGACCCTGCGGCACCCTGCCCCCGCCTCCGCCACAACGCCCCGCGTGACCGCCCTCTCCGACCCGAACACGCCACCCGTCCACGGCCGCGAGGGAGCGCACCGGCGCGGCCGCCTCACGGCGGTTGTGCGCCCGGCGTGACCGGATACAGCACACGCAACCGATGGTTTTCAGCCAACTTCGCCTGAGTGCCGAACCCTTCGCGGGGTGGCCGGACAACCCACCGCCCACCAGGCAGGAACGGACCGCGCGGTACGCTTTCACCCGACGCGGACGGGCCACGTTGGCGAAGGGCACTTCCCTGTGCGCTTCGCAGGTGGAACGCTTCGTGATCGAACGCTTCACGCCACGTTTCCTTATCGACATTGAGCTGGTGGGGGAAGGTGTCACGGCGGGACCACGCGACGCAGTAGATTCGATCTTGAAAATCGGGGGCTGGGGAACCGTGCGAAACCGAGGGGAAACGTGCAGGAGCGGCAGGCCCGTAAGGACCAGGGAGACGCGAACACCGAGGGGGGCTTAGCGTCATGAGCCAGGACTCCGCCACCGCGACGGAGGCCGCACGCAAGCTGACCGGGCGGCGACGCCGGGAAGTCGTTGCCGTGCTGCTGTTCAGCGGCGGCCCTATCTTCGAGAGCTCCATCCCGCTCTCCGTTTTCGGGATCGACCGGCAGGACGCGGGAGTTCCCCGCTACCGCCTGCTGGTCTGCGGGGGCGAGGAAGGACCGCTGCGCACCACCGGTGGGCTCGAACTCACCGCGCCGTACGGCCTGGAGGCGATCAGCAGGGCCGGCACCGTGGTGGTGCCCGCCTGGCGGTCGATCACCTCGCCGCCGCCCGCCGAGGCACTGGACGCGCTGCGGCGCGCCCACGAGGAGGGCGCCCGCATCGTCGGACTGTGCACGGGAGCCTTCGTGCTCGCGGCCGCCGGCCTGCTGGACGGCCGGCCGGCCACCACCCACTGGATGTACGCGCCGACGCTGGCCAAGCGCTATCCGTCGGTGCACGTCGATCCGCGCGAGCTGTTCGTGGACGACGGCGATGTGCTCACCTCGGCCGGCACGGCCGCCGGGATCGATCTCTGCCTCCATATAGTCCGCACCGACCACGGCACGGAGGCCGCGGGCGCGCTCGCCCGCCGGCTCGTCGTGCCGCCGCGGCGCAGTGGCGGGCAGGAGCGCTACCTGGACAGGTCTTTACCGGAGGAGATCGGGTCCGACCCGCTCGCCGAGGTCGTGGCCTGGGCCCTGGAGCATCTGCACGAGCAGTTCGACGTGGAGACGCTCGCGGCGCGCGCCTACATGAGCAGGCGGACCTTCGACCGCAGGTTCCGTTCGCTCACCGGCAGCGCACCGCTCCAGTGGCTGATCACCCAGCGGGTGCTTCAGGCACAGCGGCTGCTGGAGACCTCCGACTACTCGGTCGACGAGGTCGCCGGCCGCTGCGGCTTCCGCTCACCGGTCGCGCTGCGCGGGCACTTCCGCCGCCAGCTCGGCTCCTCCCCCGCCGCGTACCGGGCCGCCTACCGGGCCCGTCGTCCGCAGGGGGTGGCGGAGAGCGCCGCGACGGTGGTCGAGACGATGGTGCCCAGCCAGGGGCCGCCGTCCGGACGCCGGGGTTCGCCCCTGTCCGCCGCACCGGTCGCCGTGGCGGCTTCGATGGGCCCCGGGGAGCACTCCCTCCCCGGTCCTGACGCGTACGCTCCCGGACGCCCGGCCCTGCCGGGACAGCGGAGTGCCCCGTAGGGTGGGGCCCATGAACGACCGCATGGTGTGGATCGACTGCGAGATGACCGGGCTCTCGTTGACGGACGACGCACTCATCGAGGTGGCCGCCCTGGTCACCGACTCGGAGCTGAACGTGCTCGGCGAAGGGGTGGACATCGTGATCCGCCCGCCGGACGCGGCCCTGGAGACCATGCCCGAGGTGGTGCGGCAGATGCACACCGCCTCGGGCCTCCTCGACGAGCTGGCCGGGGGCACCACCCTGGCGGACGCCGAGGAGCAGGTCCTGGCCTACGTCCGCGAGCACGTGAAGGAGCCCGGCAAGGCCCCGCTCTGCGGAAACTCGGTCGGTACCGACCGCGGCTTCCTGGCGCGGGACATGCGGGATCTGGAGAGCTACCTGCACTACCGGATCGTGGACGTGTCCTCGGTCAAGGAGCTGGCCCGGCGCTGGTTCCCCCGGGCGTACTTCAACAGCCCGGACAAGAACGGCAACCACCGGGCGCTGGCGGACATCCGTGACTCCATCACGGAGCTCCGCTACTACCGAGAAGCGGTCTTCGTCCCGCAGCCCGGCCCGGACTCGGAGCGCGCCAAGGAGATCGCGGCACGCCTGTCGGCCCCGGCCGCACCGTAGGAACCCGCTGGTCACGGGCGTGAAAGCGCCCGCGGACCGGCCCCGGGAAACGGGGGCGCGAGCACCCTCCCGGACCCTGTACACTTTTTCTCGGCCGGTCGGAAACGACCGGGCGACATGGTGGGTATAGCTCAGCTGGCAGAGCACCTGGTTGTGGTCCAGGATGTCGCGGGTTCAAGTCCCGTTACTCACCCTGAAGGAAGGGCCCCGGTCTTCGGACCGGGGCCCTTCTGCTTTCGGCGGTGCGCCGGGTCAGCGGGTGCGCCGAGGTGGTGGCCGCCCCTCAGGAGACGTCGCCGCGGACGCTGTCTCCGATGAGACCGTCGGTGTACGTCACGTACTTGGCGTCGAACACGCCCTTACCGGTGACGGTCCCGGTGACGTTCTCCCCGGGTGTGAGCGTGACCACATCGATCTGATCCTCATCCACGCCGAGTTCGGCGGTGTGCTTACCGCCGTCGGTGTCGGTGATCGTCACGTACAGCGGGTTGATGTCGAGATCCTGCTCGCTGTTGTTCCCGATGGTGACCTGGACGCTCGTGTAGTCGTCGCCCTGGGCCAGGACGCTCTTCTTGAAGTCGACGGCCTTCGCGGTGACCGTCACCGGCGCCGTCTCCGCCGGCCCCCGCTCAGCTGCGGCATCGGCGCCCTTTCCGGGTTTGGCGTCACCCGCTGCGGCCGGGGGCTTGCCGCTCGTCGTGGCGGTGTCGTCACCACCGGTGGCGACCGTGCTGATGACGGCGATGAGGATGAACAAGCCGACGACGCCCAGACACCCGAAGCCGATGATCTTTCCAGCGCCGCTCTTCTTGGGCGCCGACGGCGGCTGCCCCCATCCGGGCTGCTGCTGCGGCTGCTGATACGACATGCGTCCCCCAAGGGTGCTCGTGGAGCCATGAACGTAACGAGACGCGGGAAGTCGGGGAGCAGGATGTTCCGGTGGTGACGGAGTTGTGACCAAAAAGCGGAGATCATGTGAACACACGACCGTATTCCGCTCGGACGGGCGAACACCTGCGCGACACACCATCACCGCCACGGCCGCCGCCGCACCGGTCACGACGAGTCGCGGACCACCAGTTCCGTGGGCAGCACCACCGAAGGGCGCTCGTCGCCGGGGGCTCGGCCCGCGATCTCGTCCAGGAGGAGCTGGGCCATGCGGCGGCCCATCTCCTCTATGGGCTGGCGGACGCTCGTGAGGGCCGGGTGCATGTGGCGGGCGACCACCGAGTCGTCGAAGCCGACCAGTGCCACGTCCTCGGGGATGCGGCGGTCCGCCTCGCGCAGGACCTGGCGGGCGCCGGCGGCCATCACGTCGGAGGCGACGAAGACCGCGTCCAGGCCGGGGCGGCGGGCCAAGAGGTCGCGCATGGCCCTGGCACCGCCCTCCTCGGTGAAGTCGGCGGGGACGATGAGGCGTTCGTCGGGGGCCAGGCCAGCGGCGGAGATCGCCGCGCGGTAGCCGTCCAGGCGGCGCTGGGCCCCGTAGACCTCCAGACGGCCGGTGATCGTGGCGATCCGGCTGCGGCCCCGGGAGATCAGGTGGTCCACGGCGGCCCTGGCGCCCTCGAAGTTGTCGGAGTCGACCGAGGGCAGCGTCTCGGCCGCGTGCCGGGCGCCGCTGATCACGCAGGGCATGCCGAGCTGTTCCAGCAGCTCCGGCAGCGGGTCGTCCGCGTGCACGGCCACCAGGAGGACGCCGTCGACGCGGTGGGCGGTGAGGTACTGGGCAAGGCGGCGGCGCTCGCGGTCGCTGCCGACGAGGGTGAGGAGCAGTTGCATCTCGGTGTCGGCCAGGGCCGCGCCTACGCCGCGCACTATCGCGGAGAAGTACGGTTCGGCGAAGAAGCGGGTCTCGGGCTCGGGCACGACCAGCGCGATGGCGTCGGTGCGGTTGCCCGCCAGGGCGCGGGCGGCGCGGTTGGGGACGTAGCCCAGCTCGGCCACGGCCGCCTCGACCGCCTGGCGGGTCGCCTCGCTGACCCGGGGTGAGCCGTTGATGACCCGCGAGGCGGTGCCCCGGCCGACACCGGCCCGTGCCGCCACCTCTTCGAGCGTGGGCCGCCCGCCGCTCCGTACTCGCGCTGCCGCCATGGCTGCCTCCCCGTTCCCGGTCAATTTCTCACAGCCGTAACGTCAATCCAAGTCCTGGAACGATCATCCCGGCGGGGGTACGGGCAGGGGGGTGGGAGCGCTCCCACTTCAGGAGGGTGGGCCCCGGTCGGGGTTACCGGGGCCCACGCCCCTGGGTCAGGCGGCCGGGCCGGACGCCGGGGGCAGCGCGTGGCGGGCGATCACCTCGCCGTACCAGTGCGCGCTGGACTTCGGCGTACGGCGCTGGGTCGCGTAGTCGACGTACACCGCGCCGAAACGCTTCGCATAGCCGTAGCCCCACTCGAAGTTGTCCATCAGCGACCAGAGGAAGTAACCCCGCACGTCCGCCCCCTCGGCCGCCGCCCGGCGGACCGCCTCCAGGTGGCCGTGCAGATAGGCGATCCGCTCGGGGTCGTGGACCCGGCCGTCCGCGTCCGGGGCGTCGTCGAAGGCGGCCCCGTTCTCGGTCACCATCAGCGGCAGGTCCGGGTGCTCGCGCGAGACGTCCATGAGGAGGGCGTGCAGGCCGTTCGGGTCGACCGACCAGTTCATGGCGGTGCGCGGCTTGCCCTCGGCCAGGTGGAACGCCACGTGCTCCGAACCGGGCCACGGGGAGTGCTCGCTGCTGCCGTGGCCGTCGTTGCGGGTGTCCCCGGCGCCGTCGGCGGGCGTCGACACGATGGTGGGCGTGTAGTAGTTGACGCCGAGGACGTCGATCGGGGCCGCGATGGCGGCGAGGTCGCCCTCGTGGATCAACTCGGGCCAGTTGACGATGCGTTCGGTGTCGGTCAGGAGGTCTTCCGGGTAGGCGGCGTGCAGCATCGGGCCCGTGAAGATCCGGTTGCCCACCGCGTCGATCCGGCGGGCCGCGTCCGCGTCCGCCGCGCTGTCGGTCAGCGGGCGCACCTGGTGGAGGTTGAGGGTGACCGAGGTCTGCGCGGCAGCGGGGAGGTTGGCGCGCAGCGCCTCGGTCGCCCGGCCGTGGGCCAGGTTGAGGTGGTGGGCGGCCCGCAGCGCGGCGGCCGGTTCGGTGCGGCCGGGGGCGTGGACCCCGGAGCCGTAACCGAGGAAGGCCGAGCACCAGGGCTCGTTCAGCGTGGTCCACATCGCGACCCGGTCGCCGAGCGCGCGGGCCATGATGGCCGCGTAGTCCGCGAACCGTTCGGCCGTCGCGCGCTCGGGCCAGCCGCCCGCGTCCTCCAGCTCCTGGGGCAGGTCCCAGTGGTAGAGCGTGGCGACGGGCATGATGCCGGCCGCCAGCAGCTCGTCGACGAGCGAGCGGTAGAAGTCCAGGCCGCGCTCGATCGCGGGGCCCCGGCCGGTGGGCTGGACGCGGGACCAGGAGATGGAGAAGCGGTACGCCTGGAGGCCGAGGCGCTTCATCAGGGCGACGTCGTCGCGGTAGCGGTGGAAGTGGTCGGCGGCCACGTCCCCGGTGTCGCCGTTCAGGACCTTGCCGGGGGTGTGGCTGAACGTGTCCCAGATGGAGGGGGTGCGGCCCCTCTCGCGGGCGGCGCCCTCCACCTGGTACGCGGCGGTGGCCGCGCCCCACAGGAAGCCGGTCGGGAAGCGGGGTGTGGCGGCGGGGGCCGGCTGCGGGACCGTGTCGGGGCGGACGTCGGGTCGGACGGCTGTCATGTGGGAGCGCTCCCTAGGGGAAGGTGAGGGGTGGGGATGGAGGGGTGAAGGCCGTCAGCCCTTGACCGCGCCGGACATGATCCCGCCGACGATCTTCTTGCCGAAGACCACGAACACCACCAGCAGCGGCAGCGTGCTGATCAGCGCGCCCGCCATGACGATGGACTGGTCGGGGGTGTACGAGGCGCTGAGCTGGCCGAGGGCCACCTGAAGGGTCGGGTTCTGCTGGTTGAGGGCCAGGTAGGGCCAGAAGAAGTCGTTCCACGCCTGGACGAAGGTGAGCATCCCGAGCACCATCATCGCGGGGCGCGCCACCGGCAGCACGATGCTGCGCACGATACGGAAGTTGTTCGCGCCGTCGATCTTGGCCGCCTCGATCAGCTCGTACGGCAGCGCCTCGATCAGGTACTGGCGCATGAAGAACACGCCGAACGCGCTCACCAGCGTCGGGAAGATCACCGATTCGAGCTGCCCGCCCCAGCCGAGGCCGGACATCATCATGAACAGCGGGACGACGCTGAGCTGCGGCGGGATGGTGAGGGTGGCGATCACCGCGGTCATCAGCCAGCCGCGGCCCCGGAAGCGCATCTTGGCGAACGCGTAACCGGCGAGCGTGCAGAAGAACAGCGTGGCGAGGGTGATCGAGGACGAGACGATGATGCTGTTGACGATCGCCTTGCCGAGGTTGGCCTGCTCCCAGGCCGTCTGGACGTTCTCCAGCAGCTTGCCGCCCGGGAGGAACGGCGGTGTGGAGGCGAGGACTTCGTCCTGGGTGCGGGAGGCCGCCACCAGGGTCCAGTAGAGCGGCAGCAGCGAGCCGAAGCCTACGACGGCGAGCGCGACGTAGGCGAAGGGCCCGCCCTTCAGCTGCTGGCCGGCGCCCATCCGGAAGCGGCTCGGGCGGGAGGGCCCGCCGTTCTTCGAGGTCGGCGCGAGCTTCACGGGGGCCGTGGGCGTGGGGCTGGTCAGGGTCATGAGGGCGCTCCCGGTCGGACCGCGGACGTGCGGAAGAATCGGCCGACGATCCAGTTGGCCGCGGCGATGAGCAGCAGGAGCGCGAGCATCGCCCAGGCCACGGCTGCCGCCGGACCGAGATGTCCGAGGTTCCAGCCGTAGTTGTAGAGGTAGATGCTGAGCGTCTCGTACTGGTTCTCGTTGCCGCCGGTGGCGCCCATCGCACCGCCCTCCAGCAGCAGCGGCTCGCCGAACAGCTGCATGGAGCCGATGGTGGAGATGACGATGGTGAACAGGATCGTCGGCCGCAGCGAGGGGATGGTGACCTTGCGGAACTGCTGCCAGCGCGACGCCCCGTCCAACGAGGCCGCCTCGTAGAGGTCGTTGGGGACGGCCTGCATGGCGGCGAGGTAGATCAGCGCGTTGTAGCCGGTCCACCGCCAGATCACGATGATCGAGATCGCGAGCTTCGACGTCCAGTGTCCGTTGGCCCAGTTGACCGGGTCGAAGCCGACGAGGCCGAGCGTCCAGTTGAGCAGTCCGCCGTCCGCCCGGAAGACCAGCGCGAAGACGAGGGCGGCCGAGGCGACCGAGGTCGCGTACGGGGTGAGGATGATCGTGCGCCAGAACGTGCTGGCGCGCAGGCGGTAGTTGAGGAGATGGGCGAGGCCGAGGGCCATCAGGAGCTGCGGGACGGTGGAGATGACGCCGATCAGGAAGGTGTTGCTGACCGAGGTCCAGAACTCCGGGTCGTTCAGGATCTTGTCGAAGTTCTCCCAGCCCACCCACTCCATGGAGTCCAGGCCGGTCATCGAGACCCGGTGCAGCGCGATCCAGCCGGTGTAGAGCAGCGGGTAGAGGCCGAAGGCCCCGAAGATCAGGAAGAACGGCGCTATGTACGCGTACGGGGACGCCTTGTCGTCGAACCGCCACAGCCGGCTGCGCCACATCTGCCGTCGCTCGTCGGTCGGTTCCTTCTTCGATGGGCGGGGCGCTTTCGCGTACGCATCCCGGGTGGGGGTCGAGGTTGCCACGGGCGGGGAGTCCTTCCCTGGGTGCGGCTGGGAGTCGGGCGGTCGGGCCGGGGCGGGCGGGGCGGTCGCCGCCCGCCCCGGAGGGCGGATCAGGGTCAGCCGATGGCCTTGTCGATCGTCCGCACGGCCGCGTCCCAGGCGTCGTCGGGGCTGGTGCCGCGCTGTTCCATGTTGTTGATCTGGGTGGAGATGGAGTCCTTGATCACGCCGTCCTTCGGGCCGAGGACCGCCTCGGGGATGGACTTCGCGCCGTCGGCGTAGATCTGGCCGATGGGGGCGTCGTTGAAGTACGGCAGGGTCGCGTTCTTCACGTCGGGCAGTTCGTAGGCGCCCTGGTTGGACGGGAAGACGCCGATCGCCTTGAAGACGGCGGCCTGCTGCTCGGGGGCGGTCAGCCACTTGACGAGCTTGGTGGCCTCGTCGACGTTCTTCCCGGACTTGGGGACGGCGAGGAAGGAGCCGCCCCAGTTGGCGGCGGTGTTGCCGGGGGCGCTGGTGATGTCCCACTTGCCCTTGTTGGCGTCACCGGCGTACGTGGAGATCTGGCCGGCCATCCAGGCGGGACAGACGACGGTGGCGACGGTGCTCTTGCGCAGGGCGGCCTGCCACTGGTCCTCGAACTGGGCCAGGCCCTGCGTCAGCTTCTTGGACGCGGCCTCGGCGGCGAGCTCCCAGCCCTTCTTGACGCTGGCGCTGTCCTTGTAGACGGGCTTGCCGCTCGCGTCGTAATACTGCTCGGGGCTGGAGCTGACGACGGCGTTGAACATGGCGCTCGCGGAGTCCATGAAGTACGTGCCGGCCGGGGCCTTCTTCTTGTACTGCTCGCCGAGTGCGAGGAAGTCCTCCCAGCCGCCCTCGGTCAGCTTCGCGACCTCGGCGCGGTCGGTGGGCAGCCCGGCCTTCTCGAACAGCTCGCGGTTGTAGCAGAGGGACATGGGGCCGATGTCGGTGCCCGCGCCGATGACCGCACCGCTGGGGGCGGTGGCCTGCTTCGCCTTCCACGACACCCACTCGTCCACGCCGATGGTCTTGGAGAGGTCGGCGAAGGAGTCCGCCTTGGTGTCGACGATCTCCTTGATCCGGCCGACCTCGATGCCCTGGACGTCGGCGAGACCGCTGCCGGAGTTCAGCTGCTGGAGGAGCTTGGGGTAGTAGTTCTTCTCCTCGGCGGTGGTGTCCTCCTTGACCGTGATCTTCGGGTTCAGCTCGTGGTACTTCTCGAAGAGCCCGGCCTCCTTGTACCCGAACTGCCCGAAGTCGGCGACGGTCAGGGTGATGTTGCCGTTCGCGTCGGCTCCCTTGTCCGAGTCGGACGAGCCGCCGCCGCATCCGGTGAGGAGGAGGGCGGCGGCCGTGAGGCCCGTGGTGGCCACGACGGCGGTTCTCGGGCGTCGGCGGGCGACGCTGCGGGTGATGCGCATTCCACTGCTCCTTGTTCCGGGGGTCCGGCAATGGCGCATGGGAGCGCTCCCATGCATCGTTGCCGGAAGGTTCCTGCCTCCAGGGGGTGGGTGTCAAGAGTTGAAGACGATTCCGTTGCCGAAGGATGTCCGGCGCGTCACCGAGGGGCGCTCGGGCGCCTCTTCCGTCGGAAGGTGAACGGGGGCAACCCGGGCCGGGTGGGGTGCCCGGCCACCTCACCCCTGTTAATTTCTCCCTTATGTACCTTTTGATCGTCCTGGTCGCCGACACCAGCCACGGTGAGTGAGGCGGGATGGGCGTCCTGCGCGACCATCCCGAACTGGCCCTTTTCTTCTGCCTCGCGGCCGGCTATCTCGTCGGCAAGCTCCGCATCGGCCCGATCACGCTCGGCGGTATCTGCGGCACCCTGATCGTGTCGCTGCTGATCGGCACCCGACACGTCAGCGTCGACGACGACGTCAAGACGGTCTTCTTCGCGCTGTTCATCTTCTCGCTCGGCTACATGGCCGGGCCGCAGTTCTTCGCCAACCTCAACCGCAAGAGCCTGCGCTTCTTCACGCTCTGCCTGATCGAGCTGGTCTGCGTCCTCGGGATCGCCTTCGGGCTCGCCAAGGCCTTCGACCTGGACGTGGGCACCGCCTCCGGGATCCTGGCGGGCGCGGCCACCGAGTCCGCCGTCGTGGGCACGGCCACCGAGGCGATCGGGAAGCTCAGCGACCTGACCTCCGAGCAGATCACCCAGTACCAGGGGCACGTGGCCACCGCCTACACGGTCTGCTACCTGTTCGGCCTGATCACCATCGTCCTCTTCACCAGTCAGATCATGCCGATGCTGCTGCGCATCGACCTGGCGGACGCCTCGCGCGAGCTGTGGGAGAAGATGCGCGGCGGCCAGGCGGGGCTGGAGTCCGACGAGCGCGAGGCGCTGCCGGGCATGGTCGGCCGCACGTATCTGGTGACGCGGGCGGACGGGCGGACCGTCGGTGATCTTCAGAGCGCCATGGGCGGCCGGATCACCGTCGAGGGGGTCAAGCGCGGCAGCAAGCTGCTGACGCCCTCCCCCGGTCTGGAGCTGACGCTCAGCGACCTGATCCAGGTGGTCGGGGAGCGGGCGGCGATCATCGACGCGGGTCGGGAGATCGGTCCGGAGACCCCGGCCGTGCCGGGGCTCGACACCCCGCTGGCCACCAGTCAGGTCGCCGTGACCGAGAAGGAGACGATCGGCGCGACCATCGCCCGGCTGGAGAAGCGCCATCCGGAGTTCCGCAAGGACGGCGTCTACGTCACCGATGTGCTCCGCAACGACCAGCACCTGCCCGCCGGCGGGGAGACGGTCCTCGCCCGGGGCGACGTGCTCACCCTGGTCGGCGCCCGGGGCGGGCTGAACCGGCTCGTCGCGAAGCTCGGCGCGGTGGTGAAGAACGACGCCACCGACTTCATCTACCTGGGCTTCGGCATTGTGGCGGGCTCCCTGCTCGGCCAGATCGTCGTCAAGCTCGGCGACGTCCCGATGTCGCTCGGCACCGGCGGCGGCTGTCTGGTCTCGGGTCTTGTCTTCGGCTGGTTCCGCTCCCGCAGCCAGACCTTCGGGGCGTTCCCGCCCCAGGCCGCGACCACCCTCAAGGACATGGGCCTGGCCGTCTTCATCGCGTGTACGGGACTGGCGGCGGGCCCGCAGGCCTGGCCGCTGCTGAAGGAGTACGGGGCGTTGCTGCCGTTCGCGGGCATCGCGATGGTGCTGGTCCCGGCGACGATCTCACTGGTCGTCGGGCGCAAGCTGCTGAAGATCGAGAAGCCGCTGCTGATCGGCGCCATCGCCGGACAGCAGTGCTCGACCCCGGCGATCACCTCCATCACCCAGGTGGCCCAGAGCTCGGTCCCGCTCCTCGGCTACACGATCACGTACACGCTCTCCAACTTCCTGCTGCCGCTGACCGGTCCCCTCCTCGTCGGCGTGCTGGGGGCCTGACGTGATCGACTTCCTGAACCGGAACATCTTCCAGCCCCACCCCGAACTGCTCGTCTTCCTCGTGGTGGCGTTCGGCTTCCTGCTCGGGAAGGTCCGCTACCGGGCGATCGCGCTGGGCGCGGTGACGGGCTGTCTGGTGGCCGGTCTGCTGCTCGGGGCCCAGTTCAAGGTCCAGATCGACGACACGGTGAAGAACCTCTTCTTCATCATGTTCCTGTTCGCCCTGGGCTACCGGGTGGGTCCGCAGTTCTTCCGGGGGCTCCGGAAGGACGGCCTGCCGCAGGTCGTCAACGCCGTGGTCGTCTGTGTGACCGGGCTGCTGGTGTCGTGGCTCTTCGCGCACCTGCTCGGTTACGGTCCCGGGCTCGGCGCCGGCCTGATGAGCGGGGCGCTGACCCAGTCGGCGGCGATCGGTGTCGCCCAGGACGCGATCGGTACGCTGCCGGGGCTGTCGGCCGACGAGGTGAAGACCGAGGAGAACCTGGTCGCCGTCGGGTACGCGGTGACGTATCCGCTGGGCACGATCCTGTGCGCGATGCTCCTGGCCAATGTGCTGCCCCGGCTTTACCGCCGCGACCTGGCGAAGGAGAGCGCGGAGCTCGCGGCGGAGCTGGACGCGCCGGACGAGAGCCCGGACGAGGGCGAGGGCTACTACGAGGTGGTCCTGCGCGCGTACAGCGTCCAGCGCCCGGATCTGGTGGGCCGGTCGGTGGCGGACTTCGAGGAGCAGCAGAAGGCGCTGGGCCGCAGGGTGTACCTCACCGGGGTCCGCCGGGACGGGACGGTGCTGGAGCACGACCAGTCCCGCACCCTGCGGCTCGGCGACACCGTCGCGGTCAGCGCGATCCGGGGCGACCTGGTGGACTTCGACGCCCGTACGCACATCGGGTCCGAGGCCGACGACGTCGCGCTGCTCGGCTACCGCACCGAGACGCTGCACGTCGTCGTCTCGGAGAAGGCGCAGCTCGGCCGGACCGTGGAGGAGGTGCGGCGGGAGCCGTTCATGGTCGGCGTGTACATCGACAAGCTGTACCGGGCGGGGGCCCTCTTCCCGTACCGCCTGTCCACGAAGCTGGAGCGCGGCGACACGCTGATCCTCACCGGTCCGGAGCGTCTGGTCGGCCCGGCGGGGAAGGCGCTCGGCAAGCCCGTGCCGACGAGTTTCGCGACGGACATGGTCTGGGTCGGCCTCGGCATCTTCCTCGGCGGCTGCATCGGCATCCCGGCGCTGACGGCGGGCGGGGTGCCGATCTCGCTGTCCACCTCCGGCGGCGGCCTGATCATGGGGCTGGTCTTCGGCTGGATCCGCGGCAAGTACCCGACGTACGGGAACGTACCGCCGGGCGCGCAGTGGTTCATGGACACCTTCGGGCTCTGCCTGTTCGTGGCCGTCGTCGGCATCAACGCCGGGCCCGGCTTCACCAGCGGTCTCTCCTCGGCCGGCTGGGGTCTGCTGCTGCTGGGCGCGGTCGCCACCGTCGTCCCGCTGATCGTGGGCTTCCTGGTCGGGCACCACGTGCAGAGGATCCGCTTCCCGATCCTGATGGGCGTCCTGGCGGGCGGCCAGACCACCACGGCGGCCATCGGCGCCGTCAACGAGACCTCGAAGTCCCAGATCCCCACACTCGGCTACACCATCCCGTACGCCGTCGGCAACGTCCTGCTGACGGTGTGGGGCGCCGTGATCGTCCTGCTCAACCACTGACCGTAACGGAGTGGACACCCCATGCCCAAGACCAGCCTCAGCCGTGAAGAGATCCGGTCGTTCGCCCAGCTCTCCCCCTTCGAGCTGAAGGACAAGTTCATCCAGATCGCGACGGCCGCGCAGCGCGATCAGCCGGGCCAGAAGGGGCAGTCGACGCGGACGATGCTGAACGCGGGCCGCGGCAACCCGAACTGGGTCGCCACGGGGCCCCGCGAGGCGTACCACGCGCTCGGCTACTTCGCGATCTCGGAGTCCCGGCGGGTGTGGACGGCCGACAACCTGGGCGGTATGCCGGAGCAGTCGGGGTGTGCGGAGCGCTTCGAGCACTTCGTCCGTACGCACCCGGAGCTGCCGGGCATCGAGCTGCTGAAGGCGAGCGTGGACCTGGCGGTGAAGCGGTTCGGCTTCGACCGGGACGCGTTCGTGCACGAGCTGGCGGACTCCTCGATCGGGGACAACTACCCGGTGCCGGACCGGATCCTGCGCCACACCGAGGAGATCGTGCGCGGCTACGTCGTGGACGAGATGTTCGACCACCGGCCGCCGGAGGGGCAGTCGCTGAGCCTGTTCGCCACCGAGGGCGGCACGGCGGCGATGTGCTACATCTTCGACTCGCTGATGAAGAACGGGATCCTGGAGAAGGGCGACCGGATCGCCCTGATGGTGCCGGTGTTCACCCCGTATCTGGAGATCCCGGAGCTGGACACGTACGACTTCGACGTGGTGCGGGTGGAGGCGAGCCTGTTCACCGAGACCGGGGTGCGGCAGTGGCGCTATCCGGAGGAGGAGGTCGCCAAGCTCGCGGACCCCTCGGTGAAGCTGGTCTGCTGTGTGAACCCGAGCAACCCGCCGTCGCTGGCGCTCTCCACCCGGGTCTCCGAGCAGATCGTCTCGATCGTCGGCGAGCAGAACCCGAACCTGATCATCGTGACCGACGATGTGTACGGGACGTTCGTGGAGGGCTTCCGCTCGCTCGCCGCCGACCTGCCGCGCAACACGCTCCTCGTCTACTCCTACTCCAAGCACTACGGGGCGACCGGCTGGCGGCTCGGGGTGATCGCGCTGCACGACGACAACGTGATCGACGCGATGCTGGCGGGGCAGGACCGGGCGCAGAAGGACCGGCTCAACAGGCGTTACGGGACGCTTTCGTTGGAGCCGGAGAAGATCCGCTTCATCGACCGGCTGGTGGCGGACTCACGGCAGGTGGCGCTGAATCACACGGCGGGCCTTTCGCTGCCGCAGCAGGTGATGATGGCGCTGTTCTCGCTGTTCGACATGCTGGACGAGGGGCAGGCCTACAAGCACCGGATCCGGGCGATCGTGCGGCAGCGGCTCGAACTCCTCCTTGAGGGCGTGCACATGAAGGTCTCGGAGGACCCGAAGCGGGCGGCGTACTACATCGAACTGGATCTGCTGGCCGAGGCGGAGCGGATCCACGGAAAGCCGTTCGCCGATTTCCTGGAGAAGAACTACGAGCCGGTCGACCCGCTGTTCCGGCTGGCCGAGCAGACCTCGGTGGTTCTGCTCAACGGCGGTGGCTTCGACGGCCCTCAGTGGTCGGTGCGGGTGTCGCTGGCCAACCTGGACGACCTGGACTACCTGAAGATCGGCCACCATCTGCGGGCGATCTTCGACGCGTACGCGGAGGAGTGGCGGGCGGGCGGCTCCGGCCCGTCCGGCGCTTGAGGACGCCCGCCGAACCAGCCCGTCCGGCGCTTGAGGACATCTTTTGGGCGTGGGCGCCGGCACGGGCACCGGACGTAGGGGCGGCCCCGGCCGGGGGTGGGGGGCCCGGCCGGGGCGCAGTGGGGGGCTCGGTGGATCGAGAGGGCGTGCGGGCTACCGGTAGGCCGCGAACGCCTTCGTGAAGGCCAGCGGCTCCTGGTCGATCGAGCTGCACGTGGCGTCCGCTTCCGGCTTGGGCCCGCCGGGGCACGCCTTGTCCCGGGTGCCGGACCACATCGCGAGGCGGCCGATGCCCTTCTCCTCGGCGAACTTCACCAGTTGGCCGGCGTCCTCGACGGTGAAGGTCTCGGTGACGACGTCGTTGACGCCGATCATCGGGGTGACCGCGACGGCCTGCCACGCGGCGGCGTCGGAGAGGCCGAGGACGCCCTTGATCTGGGCCTGGGTGGCGGTCGCCGCCTGGATCGCGTACTCGCCCATGTCCTCGCTGTAGGCGGGGCCGTAGTCCATCGCCATGATGTTGACCGCGTCGACGCGGACGCCGTTCTTCTCCGCGTCGGCCAGCAGGTCCACTCCCGGCTGGGTCAGCCCCTCGGGCATGACGGGCAGGGTGAAGGCGACGTCGAGGTCGGGGTACGTCTTCTGGAGCTGGGCGATGGCCTGGGAGCGGCGGGTGTTGGCGGCCGCGTCGGGCAGGGCGGCGCCCTCGATGTCGAAGTCGACCTTGGTGAGGTCGTAGGCGTCGACGACCTTGCCGTACGCGGCGGCGAGGTCGTCGGCGGAGGAGCAGTTGAGGGCCAGTTCGGCGCCGGCCGCACCGCCGAAGGAGACCCGGACGTCACCGCCCTGCTCCCGCAACGCCCCTATCCGGGATGCCACCTGGTCGTCGCCGAGACCGGTGACGCCACCCCAGAGCGGGGCGCAGCCGCCGCCGGAGGTGATGAAGGCGAGGTGGAACTCCTTCACACCGGTCTTGGCGGCGGTGTCGAGGAGATCGTAGGCGGGGTTGAGCGAGGTGTCGACG
>NZ_JBHXJG010000136.1:0-19684 GCF_042723425.1 Streptomyces sp. NPDC058375
GCGTTGTTTCACGTGAAAAAACGCCCCTCGGCAATCCAGCAGGCGATACACCCCGGCGGGGCGATGTTTCACGTGAAACAACGCCCCGCCGCGCTCAGCCCTGCTGCGCCCACCACTCCTTGAGCGCGGCTACAGCGGCGTCCCGCTCCATCGGCCCGTGCTCCAGGCGCTGCTCCAGCAGGAAGCCGTACGCCTTGCCGATCACCGGCCCCGGCCCGACCCCGAGGATCTGCATGATCTCGTTGCCGTCCAGGTCGGGGCGGATCGAGTCGAGCTCCTCCTGCTCCTGCAACAGGGCGATGCGCTCCTCCAGCCCGTCGTAGGTGCGGGAGAGCGCGTTGGCCTTGCGCTTGTTCCGGGTCGTGCAGTCCGACCGGGTCAGCTTGTGGAGCCGCTCCAGCAGCGGCCCGGCGTCGCGTACGTACCGGCGCACCGCGGAGTCGGTCCACTCGCCGTCGCCGTACCCGTGGAAGCGCAGGTGCAGCTCCACCAGTTTCGACACGTCCTTGACCAGCTCGTTGGAGTACTTGAGCTCGGTCATGCGCTTCTTGGTCATCTTCGCGCCCACCACCTCGTGGTGGTGGAAGGAGACCCGGCCGTCCTTCTCGAACCGGCGGGTCCTCGGCTTTCCGATGTCATGGAGCAGCGCGGCCAGCCGCAGGACGAGGTCGGGGCCGTCCTCCTCCAGATCGATGGCCTGCTCCAGGACGGTCAGCGAGTGCTCGTAGACGTCCTTGTGGCGGTGATGCTCGTCACTCTCCAGGCGCAGCGCGGGAAGCTCGGGCAGGACCTGGTCGGCCAGCCCGGTGTCGACCAGGAGCCCCAGACCCTTGCGCGGGTGTTGGGAGAGCAGCAGCTTGTTGAGTTCGTCGCGGACCCGCTCGGCGGAGACGATGCCGATCCGCGCGGCCATCTCCGTCATGGCGGTGACGACGTCGGGGGCGACCTCGAAGTCGAGCTGCGCGGCGAAGCGGGCAGCGCGCAGCATGCGCAGCGGGTCGTCGGAGAAGGATGCCTCGGGCGTGCCCGGCGTGCGCAGCACCCGCTCGGCGAGGTCCTTCAGACCTCCGTACGGATCGACGAACTCCTTCTGCGGCAGAGCCACGGCCATCGCGTTGACCGTGAAGTCGCGGCGCACGAGGTCGTCCTCGATGGAGTCGCCGTAGGAGACCTCCGGCTTGCGCGAGGTCCGGTCGTAGGCCTCGGACCGGTAGGTCGTGACCTCGATCTGGTAGCCGTCCTTCTGGGAACCGACGGTGCCGAAGGCGATCCCGACCTCCCACACCGAGTCGGCCCACGGGCGGACGATCTTGAGCACGTCCTCGGGGCGGGCGTCGGTGGTGAAGTCCAGGTCGTTCCCGAGCCGGCCCAGCAGTGCGTCGCGGACCGAGCCGCCGACCAGCGCGAGGCCGAATCCGGCCTCCTGGAATCGGCGGGCGAGGTCGTCGGCGACCGGGGACACCCGCAGCAGCTCACTCACCGCACGGTGCTGCACCTGGCTCAGTGCACTGGCGTTCTCTTCGTTGGCGTTCGGCACAACAGAAAAGGGTACGTGCACGGGCCGGTCGCGGCGTCATCGTTTACGGCGGCCCTGCGGGATACCCGCGATCATGTGCGATGGACCCCAGCACTTCGGCCCGCCGCACCTCGTTACCATGCGGGGACGCAGGACCGAACGACCGACAGCAGCTGACGACGACGAGGGACGGGTAGGCGCGTGGCCGAGGCGGCAGACTTCCAGGGGACTCGTCCCTCTCCTGCCCGCCGGTGGCTCCGGCGCACAGCCTCGGCGGTGCTAGGGGCGCCGCTGCTGGCCGGTCTCCTGGCCGTCCCGGCCGCCGGTGCCGCCCCGGCCGCCGAGCCCGTCAAAGCCCCCACGGGCTCCCGCACGGTCGATGTGTCCCTGGACACGCTCACCCCGAGCGTTCCCTCGGAGGACGACACCCTGACCGTCTCCGGAACGCTCACCAACAGGGGCAAGGAAACGATCAGCAGCGGCGAGGTCGATCTGCGGGTCGGACCGAGGCTCACCGGCCGCGGAGAGGTCGACGACGCCGCGAAGCGCTCGACGTACGTCCCCGGAGCCGACCCGGTCACCGTCGGGGACAAGTACACGGTGAAGTTCCCCAAGCTCGCCAAGGGGATCAGCCAGGACTTCACGCTCAAAGTCCCCGTCGACAAGCTGGGCCTGAACGACTCGGGCGTCTACCAGCTCGGCGTCTCGGTCTCCGGCCTTACGACCACCGCCCCCTACGAGCAGGTGCTGGGCATCGAGCGCTCGTTCCTGCCCTGGCAGCCCGAGGCGAGCGACAAAAGGACGAAGCTCACCTTCCTCTGGCCGCTGATCGCGTCTCCCCACGTCACGGCGGAGACCCGGTCGGACGAACAGCAGACCCCCGTGTTCACCGACGACGATCTGGCCAAGGAGCTGGCACCGGGCGGGCGGCTGGAGCAGATGGTGTCCCTGGGCAGCCGGCTCCCGGTGACCTGGGTCGTCGACCCGGACCTCCTGGCGAGCGTGGCGGCGATGGCCGGGACGTACGAGGTCGAGTCGGGTGACACGACCGTCCCCGGCAAGAACCAGGCCGTCGCCAAGCAGTGGCTGACCGCTCTGGAGAAGGTGGTGGAGGACGGCAAGGTGATCGCGCTGCCGTTCGCCGACCCCGATCTGGCCTCCATCGCGCACCGCGGCAAGAACGTCTCCGGAACGCTCAGCCACCTGCAGAAGGCCTCCACGGTGGCCGCGACCACGGTGGAGACCATCCTCCATGTGAAGCCGTCCACCGACTTCGCCTGGCCCGTGAACGGCGCCGTGGACTCCTCCATCGTCGATGTGGCGACCTCGGCGGGCGCCCACAACGTCATCGCGCGCAGCGACAGCTTCGGGGAGACCGCGGGCCTTCCATACACGCCGACCGCGGCGCGGCCGATCGGCGGGGGGACCACCGCGGTCGTCGCGGACGCCCGGCTGTCGACCCTGTTCGACGGCGACATGTCGAGGGCGGGCGCCTCCACCCTCGCGGTCCAGAAGTTCCTCGCCCAGACCCTCGCGCTGACCGAGCAGGCGCCGGACAACGAGCGCAGCATCGTCGTGGCCCCCCCACGGATGCCCACCACCGCGCAGGCCCAGACGATGGCCCGCGCCCTGGAGAGCCTGTCGGGCGACCGCTGGACGCAGCCCCTCGACCTCGTCGCCGCAGCCGAGGTGAAGCCCGACCCGAGGGCCACCGCCAAGGTCCCCCCGGCCTCCGCGTACCCGAAGAAGCTCCGCGCCCAGGAACTGCCCACACAGGCGTTCCAGGACATCCGCACCACCCAGGGTTCCCTCGACAGCTTCGAGACGATCCTGACGCAGCCCGAGCGCGTGGTGACGCCCTTCGGCAACGCCGTCAACCGCTCGATGTCGACGTCCTGGCGCGGGCGGCCCCTGGAGGCACAGCAGTACCGGGACGCGGTCCGCGACTACCTCCAGGGCCTCACCTCCGAAGTGCAGCTCATCGAGAAGTCCGACGTCACCCTCTCCGGGCGCAGCGCGACGATCCCGGTCACCGTGCAGAACAAACTGGTGCAGGGTGTGGACCGACTGGTTCTCCAGCTGACCTCGGACAACATCCGGCTCAAGTTCAATGACGACGGGTCCAGGGCCGAGCTGCCGGTCAGCATCGCGGGCGGGCACAGCCAGTCCGTGAAGTTCGACACGGCGACCAGCGCCAACGGCCGGGCCCAGGTGACCGCCCGGCTGTTCACGGAGGACGGCACGCCGTACGGCGAGGAGATGACCTTCACCGTGAAGGTCTCCGAGGTCACGCCCACCGTGCTGCTCGTGATCGCCGGCGGCCTGCTGCTCCTTGTGCTGGCCGGCATCAGGATGTACACGCACCGCAAGCGCGCCGTGGCAAGCGACACGGCGGACGGCAACGGCGACGGACCCGAGCAGCCGAGTGACCCGACTCCGGACACCGGTCCGGAAAGCGGGGCCCGTCGGGAACGGGTGAGAAAGTGGACCGTTGAGCGATGTCTGTCGTGGCCGGTCGGCCGGGGACGATGAGGTAGGGGTTTCCATGAACGCGCCGTACGACGGTGACCGCGGGCAGGGCGCGGGCGGAGCAGCGTCTCCGGGCGGGCCTCCGGTTCCCCCGGGCGCGGGCCAGGACGGCTCTGTGCCGCCGGACCCGTACCTCCAGCACGCCTACGAGGACGACCCCTACCGGGCGCAGGACCTCACCGCCCAGGACCCGGTGGGCGAGGCGCTCTACGACCGGGCCGCCCACCCGCCGCCGCCTCCCGGCACCTACCAGGAGCCGGCGCCGCTCTACCAGCAGCCGCCCCCCGCTCCGTACGCCCCGGACCCGCGCATCTGGGCCCAGACCCCGCCCCCCGAGCCGGCGGGGCCCTCCCGGCACCTGCCGTACGGGGACCGCCCGGCGACCACACAGTTCGTCGGCGTCGACGCCCTCGTCACCCAGGCGTCGGACGACCGGCAGGAGCCGGACGCCTTCGCCCACCTCTTCCGGGACCAGGAAGGATCGGGGAAGCCTCCGGTACCGCCCCAGCCCGAACCGGCTCCGGCACCCGCGCCCGCGAAGGGCGGCGGCGGCAAGGTCTCCGGACTCCTCAAGTCCAGCGCGGTCATGGCCGCCGGCACGCTCGTCTCCCGGCTCACCGGCTTCGTGCGATCCCTGGTGATCACCGCCGCACTCGGCGCCGCGCTGCTCGGCGACAGCTTCACCATCGCGTACACCCTGCCGACGATGATCTACATCCTCACCGTCGGCGGCGGCCTGAACTCGGTCTTCGTCCCCCAGCTCGTCCGCGCCATGAAGGACGACGAGGACGGCGGCGAGGCCTTCGCCAACCGGCTGTTGACCCTGGTGATGGTCGCGCTCGGCCTGATCGTCGCCGCCGCGGTCCTCGTCGCACCGGTGCTGATCCAGCTGATGTCCAGCACGATCGCCGACGACGTGGCCGCCAACAGCGTGGCCGTCACCTTCGCCCGGTACTGCCTGCCCACCATCTTCTTCATGGGTGTGCACGTGGTGATGGGTCAGATCCTGAACGCCCGCGGCAAGTTCGGCGCGATGATGTGGACCCCGGTCCTCAACAACATCGTCATGATCATCACGTTCGGGCTGTTCATCTGGGTCTACGGCACCTCCGCCGAATCGCAGATGGGCGTCGACACCATCCCGCCGGAGGGCGTCCGGCTGCTCGGCATCGGCACCCTGCTCGGACTCGTCGTCCAGGCCCTGGCGATGATCCCCTACCTGCGCGAGACGGGCTTCCGCTTCCGCCCCCGGTTCGACTGGAAGGGCCACGGGCTCGGCAAGACCGTCAAGCTGGCCAAGTGGACCGTGCTCTTCGTCCTGGCCAACCAGGCGGGCGTCCTGGTCGTCACGCAGCTCGCCACGGCGGCCGGCACGGCCTCGGGCCACGACGGCACCGGATTCCTGGCCTACTCCAACGCCCAGCTGATCTGGGGCATGCCGCAGGCCATCATCACCGTCTCCGTCATGGCCGCGCTGCTGCCCCGCATCTCCCGGGCCGCCCATGACAACGACCCGGGCGCGGTCCGCGACGACATCTCGCAGGGACTGCGCAACTCGGCCGTCGCCATCGTGCCGGTGGCCTTCACCTTCCTCGCGCTCGGCCTGCCGATGGCCACCCTGCTGTACGCCTCCAGCGGCATCGAGGCCGCCCGCTCCATGGGCTTCATCCTCATGGCCTTCGCGCTCGGCCTGATCCCGTACTCCGTGCAGTACGTCGTCCTCCGCGGGTTCTACGCCTACGAGGACACCCGCACCCCCTTCTACAACACGGTGATCGTGGCCGCCGTCAACGCCGCCGCCTCCGCGCTCTGTTACGTCGTCCTGCCCGCACGCTGGGCGGTCGTCGGCATGGCCTTCTCCTACGGCCTGGCCTACGCGGTCGGTGTCGGCGTCGCCTGGCGCCGGCTCCGCAACCGGCTGGGCGGCGACCTGGACGGCGCGCACATCGTCCGGACCTACGCCCGTCTCTGCATGGCCGCGGTACCCGCCGCCCTGGTCGGCGGCGCCGTCGGATTCGGGATCCTGGAACTGGTCGGCACCGGCGCCCTGGGCTCCCTGGCCGCGCTGATCTGCGGCGGCGTCCTCCTCCTGGGCATCTTCTTCGTCGCGGCGAAGAAGATGCGCATCGAAGAGGTCAACGGCCTGGTCGGCATGGTCCGTGGACGGCTCGGCCGCTGAATGAGCACCCGCCCGCACAACCATCGCCGCACTCCGCGTGTCGTGCATAGCGCCGGAGTGTGGGCACAATTGGCGTGACTGTGCAGAGCTGGCTGGCATCGCGCAACGGATGGGGAGGCAGGAACGACGGTGGCGGAACGTAGCACGGCTGCCGTCGACGTGGCCGACAACAGCGGCGACGAGCCGCTGACCGCCAAGGCGGACGAGGCCATGACCGACGGGACGGCGGAAGCCGAGGACACCAAGGGCGCGAGCCCCAAGGACACCGAGAACACGGACGGTGGGCGGGAGCGTTCCGAGACCGTTCCGGCCTCACCCGATCTGCACAGCGGTCACAAACTCGCCGGGCGCTACCGCCTGGAGGAGTGCGTCACCCGTCTGGACGGCTTCAGCAGCTGGCGCGCGGTCGACGAGAAGCTCCGCCGCGCGGTGGGCGTCCACCTGCTGCCCGCCGACCACCCGCGGGCCCGCTCCGTGCTGGCCGCCGCCCGCTCCTCGGCCCTGCTCGGCGACCCCCGCTTCGTCCAGGTCCTGGACGCCGTCGAGGAGAACGACCTCGTTTACGTGGTCCACGAATGGCTGCCGGACGCCACCGAGCTCACCGCTCTGCTGGCCACCGGGCCGATGGAGGCCCACGACGCCTATCAGCTCGTCAGCCAGCTCTCCCAGGCGATGGCCGCCGCCCACCGCGAGGGCCTGTCCCATCTGCGTCTCACCCCCGGCGCGGTTCTACGCAGTTCCACCGGGCAGTACCGCATCCGCGGCCTCGCCGTGAACGCCGCACTGCGCGGCATCACCGCCGAGCGCCCGCTCCGCACGGACACCGAGGCCATCGGCGCCCTCCTGTACGCCGCACTGACCCACCGCTGGCCGTACGGTGACGACGCCCACGGGCTCGCCGGCCTGCCCAAGGGCATGGGGCTCATCGCCCCGGACCAGGTCCGGGCGGGCGTCCACCGCGGGCTCTCCGAGCTCGCCATGCGGGCTCTCGCCAACGACGGCGCCACCGCCTCCCGGCAGGAGCCGCCCTGTACCACCCCGGACGAGCTCGCCAAGGCCGTCGCCGCCATGCCGCGCATCCTTCCGCCGGAGCCCACGTTCACCGCTCCGCCGGCGTATCAGCGCACGACCTATCAGCAGGGCACGTACGGGCGCCCGTCCTCCCATCCGTCGACCGCCACCCAGCCCGTGATGCCGGTCCCTCCGGCCCCCCTGCAGAGCCGTGCCGGACGCGTGCTCAAGTGGACCGTCTCGGCACTCCTCATCGCCGCGCTGGGCCTCGGCAGCTGGCAGCTCGCGGAGGCGTTGCTCGACCGGACCAAGGGCTCCGACGACACCGGTGTCACCGAGCCGAACGAGAACGACAAGAACAAGGACGACAAGTCCGCACCGTCCGCCGAACCCCTGGACATCGCCGGGGCCACGGAGTTCATGCCCGACGGCTCCGGCATCAAGCAGCGGGAGGTGGCGAACACCGTGGACGGCAACCAGGGAACGCACTGGGTCACCCCGCGGTACGAGGGCTTCGCCAACTTCGGCAACCTCCCCCAGCGCAAGCAGGGCAGCGGCATCATCGTCGACCTCGGCAAGGTGCGGGACGTCTCCGGAGTCGAGGTGTCCATGTACCGCAGCGGGCAGACGGCGACCGTCTCCGCCGCGTCCCCGGACGCCTCGTCCCCGTCCACGACGGCCGACTTCGACCAGCAGATCGTCAAGCGGACGGTCGCGGGATCGACGCTCAAGGAAACGCTCGACGAGCCCGTCCGCACGCGCTACGTCCTCATCCACATCACGGAACTCCCCTCGGACGGCACGGGCGGCTACCGCGGCGGCATCACCGACATTTCCGTCCTCGGCTGATCCACGGGCCGGTGCGGGATCACGGGCGGTGCGGTTCGCCCGTACCGGCCCGTGATCACCGGCCCCGCCCGCCCGTTACTGTGGGGCGGACCGCCCGCCCCACCGAGTGCCTGCGGCGACAAGGGTTGCGGCCGTCACACCCGTGACGGCAGGCTTCTCCCCGTCGCACCGCTTCATCGGGCGCGGCCCATGACATCTGATCAGGTTCGGAGGGGGAGCACGGTGGATTCCGTTCCACCCGAGGCACCGAGCGACTCGGACCTGCTCGCCCAGCATGTGGCGGGCGACCCCGACGCCTTCGGTGAACTCGTACGCCGCCACCGCGACCGGCTCTGGGCCGTGGCGCTGCGCACCCTGGGGGACCGGGAGGAAGCCGCCGACGCCGTCCAGGACGCCCTCGTCAAGGCCTTCCGCGCCGCCCACACCTTCCGCGGCCAGTCGGCCGTCACCACCTGGCTGCACCGGATCACCGTCAACGCCTGCCTCGACCGGGTCCGCAAGGCCGCCTCCCGCAAGACGTCCCCCGTGGACGACGCCGAACGGCTCGACCAGCTCCTGGAGCCCCACGAATCGGCCGAGGAGCCCGCCGTGCGGCAGGACCTCCACCGCCAGCTCCAGGAAGCCCTGAACACGCTGCCCGCCGAGCAGCGGGCCGCCCTTGTCCTCGTCGACATGCAGGGCTACCCCGTGGCGGAGGCCGCCAGCATCCTTGAGGTGCCGACCGGCACCGTGAAAAGCCGGTGCGCCCGGGGCCGGGCGAGACTGGCCCCCCTGGTCCGCCATCTGCGCGCGGAAACCGGGGGGCAGACCCCCGGCGAGGAGAACGGCGCGGGCGGAAGGAACCGGACGCCCGGAGCATCCGTCCCACCTGCGTCAGGCCCCAGAGACGCAGGAGCAAGCGATCCTGCCGCGACGAAGGGAGGAGGTGGGCGCCCGTGACATCCACGGCCGACACGGCTCAGCACCCGGAGGTCTCCGAGATCTCCGATCTCACCGAGGGGCTGCTCTCCCCTTCCCGGGCGGCGGAAGTCCGGCAGCACCTCGCGGAGTGCGACCTCTGCGCAGAGGTCCAGGACTCCCTGGAGGAGATCCGCGGGCTGCTCGGGACGATGCCCGCCCCCGAGCCGATGCCCGAGGACATCGCCGCCCGCATCGACGCGGCTCTCGCGGCGGAAGCCCGCCCCGCAGGTCCCACCGAGGACGAGCCAGTCGTTGTTTCACGTGAAACAACGACCGAGGAAGACGCGATGACCAGCAGGACGGCGAGCGGATCCGCTTCCGTGAGCGGCAGCACCACGGCCCCGGACCGCCCTGCGGGCCGGTCCTCCGCCGCGACCGGGCCGGGCCGTCGGCCCACCCGCCGTCGTAAGCGCGCCGTGGTCCTCGGCACCGCGTTCGGCGCCGCGGTCATCGGGATGAGCGTCTTCTTCCTGCAGTCCGTCGCCCCCTCCGGCGATGCGGCCAAGTCGGTCTCCGATGGCGGAGTCAGTGCTGCGGACAGCAGCGCGCCCGCTTACGCGGACGGCACTCTCGAAGCCCAGGTGCACGACCTCCTCGGCGACGAGGCGAGCCAGAAGAGCCCGGGCGTCAAGAAGGTGCCGCCGGAGGCGGACACGAAGTCGTCGAGCGAGGCCCTCACCCCGGAGGCCGAGCCGTCCAGGAGCCCGATGAAGGCTCCTGTCGTCGCCGTGCCCCCCTGTGTGCAGAAGGCCACGGGCCGCACCACGCCGGCCCTGGCCCTCGACGAGGGGACGTACCGGGGGAGGGACGCCTATCTCGTCGTCCTTCCGCACGCGAGCGACTCCTCACGCGTCCAGGCCTACGTCGTGGCCTCCTCCTGCGTGGACACCGCCCCCGAGTCTTCCGGTCAGCTGCTGCTCACACGCTCCTACAACCGCCCCTGAAGGCCGTCCGCGACCGCCGCGGCAAGTTCGGGAATGCATCAGCCGTAGGATCCGTTGGGTGGGGTGAGAGTCGTTGACCGACCCCCGTAGGCAGTTAGGCAGTCTGCAGAAACGAGGAAGAAACCCGTGAGCGACGTCCGTAATGTGATCATCATCGGCTCCGGACCGGCCGGGTACACCGCCGCGCTGTACACCGCCCGCGCCTCGCTGAACCCGTTGGTCTTCGAGGGCGCCGTCACGGCCGGCGGTGCGCTGATGAACACCACCGACGTGGAGAACTTCCCCGGCTTCCAGGACGGCATCATGGGCCCCGAGCTCATGGACAACATGCGGGCCCAGGCCGAGCGCTTCGGCGCCGAGCTGATCCCCGACGACGTCGTCGCGGTCGACCTCACCGGTGACATCAAGACCGTCACCGACACCGCGGGCACCGTTCACCGCGCCAAGGCGGTCATCGTCACCACCGGTTCCCAGCACCGCAAGCTCGGACTGCCCAACGAGGACGCCCTCTCCGGACGCGGCGTCTCCTGGTGCGCCACCTGCGACGGCTTCTTCTTCAAGGACCACGACATCGCCGTGATCGGCGGCGGCGACACCGCGATGGAGGAGGCGACCTTCCTCTCCCGCTTCGCCAAGTCCGTCACGATCGTCCACCGCCGTGACACCCTGCGCGCCTCCAAGGCCATGCAGGACCGGGCTTTCGCCGACCCGAAGATCAGGTTCGCCTGGGACAGCGAGGTCGCCGAGGTCAAGGGCGACCAGAAGCTCTCCGGTCTGACCCTGCGCAGCACCAAGACCGGCGAGACGGCCGAGCTCCCTGTGACCGGTCTCTTCATCGCCGTCGGCCACGACCCGCGCACCGAGCTCTTCAAGGGCCAGCTGGAGCTCGACGACGAGGGTTACCTGAAGGTCGAGGCACCCTCCACGCGCACCAACCTGCCCGGCGTCTTCGGCGCAGGAGACGTGGTCGACCACACCTATCGTCAGGCCATCACGGCAGCGGGCACCGGATGCTCCGCCGCCCTGGACGCCGAGCGCTTCCTCGCGGCTCTGGCCGACGCCGAGCCCGCCGAGCCGGAGAAGACCCCGGCCGTCTGAACGTCCGCACCGCACCCCCACCACCCCGAGAGACTAAGGAGGCCGCCGTGGCCGGCGACCTGAAGCACGTTACGGATGACACCTTCGACGAGGTCGTCCTCAAGAGCGACAAGCCCGTTCTGGTGGACTTCTGGGCTGCCTGGTGCGGCCCGTGCCGCCAGATCGCCCCCTCGCTGGAGGCCATCGCGGCAGAGCACGGCGACCAGATCGAGATCGTCAAGCTCAACATCGACGAGAACCCGGCCACCGCCGCCAAGTACGGCGTGATGTCCATCCCCACCCTGAACGTCTACCAGGGCGGCGAGGTCGCCAAGACCATCGTCGGCGCCAAGCCGAAGGCCGCGATCCTCCGCGACCTCGAAGGCTTCATCAGCGCCTGACCGCGCAGCGGCGCTCCGGCGCAATGTTTCACGTGAAACGGGCCCACCCCTGAAGGGGATGGGCCCGTTTCGCATGGCGGCCGGGAATTCGCACGGCGGCCGGAAAGCTGCCCGGCCTCACAAGGGCCGCAGCACCGGTTCCTTCTGGACCGCCCCCAGAAGGCGGTCGAGCGCCATCTCCACGTCTTCCTTCCAGGAGAGCGTCGTCCGCAGCTCCAGCCTCAGCCGTGGGTATACGGGATGCGGCCGCACGGTCTTGAAGCCGACGGCCAGCAAATGATCTGCGGGCAGGACGCAGGTGACTTGCTCGGACCTCGCGTCACCGAACGCCTCGATCGCCTTGAAGCCCCGGCGCAGCACATCCTTGGCCACCGTCTGCACCATGACCCGGCCAAGACCCTGGCCCTGGTACTCGGGAATGATCAGACCGGTGATGAGCTGAACGGCATCGGGGGAGACCGGGCTGGTCGGGAACGCCGTCGAGCGGGGAACGTACGCGGGCGGGGCATAGAGCACGAAGCCGACCGGCACATCGTCCACGTAGACCACCCGGCCACAGGAGCCCCACTCCAGGAGAACCGCGGAGATCCAGGCTTCCTTCTCCAGCTCCGGCTTGCCCGCCTCTACCGCGGCTTCCCCACTGACCGGGTCAAGCTCCCAGAAGACACACGAGCGGCAACGCCCGGGGAGATCCGGAAGGTTGTCCAGGGTGAGTGGTACGAGCCGACGCCCCATGACGGCGATTCCTCACTTCCTTCGCCCGCCGCACCACGTGCGGCCGCCAGCGCGCTCCGTTCATGGAACAGACTGCCGACGAATCCCCCGACGGCACCCAGGCCGAGCCCGACCGTGACGAGCCGACTGCGGCTCACTCTTCGCAAGGCCTCCGCCCTCCTCTGAGATCGATCACCGTGGATGCGCCGTCCCAGAACGCATCGTATCCACCCAGAGGTGATGCGGATACCGAGAGAGGGCAAAGGGCGGGCCGTGTTCCGGTATGCACCGGCGCACGGCCCGCCCTTTCATCGAACCTTGCGGCTCAGCCCTCGTCGTCCTCCTCGGACGTCTCGGTGAGCCGGCGCTCCAGCACCCTGCCCTCGCCCGGGGCGAGACTGCCGAGGATCCGGTCCAGGTCCTCCATCGAGGCGAACTCGACGACGATCTTGCCCTTCTTCTGCCCCAGGTCGACCTTCACCCGGGTCTCGAAGCGGTCGGACAGGCGGGTCGCCAGGTCGGTCAGGGCGGGGGACAGACGACCACCGGCCCTCGGCCCCTTGGGCTTCGGAGAACTCGTGGGGCGCGAGCCCATCAGCGTCACGATCTCCTCGACCGCACGCACCGAGAGCCCCTCGGCCACGATGCGGTGTGCCAGCCGGTCCTGCTCCTCGGAGTCGTCCACGGACAGCAGGGCCCGGGCATGACCGGCGGAGAGAACGCCTGCGGCGACCCGGCGCTGCACCGGCGGCGAAAGCCGCAGGAGCCTCAGCGTGTTCGTCACCTGCGGACGGGAGCGGCCGATCCGGTCGGCCAGCTGGTCATGGGTGCACTTGAAGTCCTTGAGCAGCTGGTCGTACGCGGCGGCCTCTTCCAGCGGGTTCAGCTGAGCCCGGTGGAGGTTCTCCAGCAGCGCGTCCAGCAGCAGCTTCTCGTCGTCCGTGGCGCGGACGATGGTGGGAATCCGCTCCAGGCCCGCTTCGCGGCAGGCCCTCCACCGACGCTCACCCATGATGAGCTCGTAGCTGTCCGGGCCCACCTTGCGGACGACGACCGGCTGGAGAAGGCCGACCTCCTTGATGGAGACGACCAGCTCGGCCAGCGCGTCCTCGTCGAAGACCTCACGCGGCTGGCGCGGGTTCGGGGTGATCGTCCCGATCGGCAGCTCGGCGAAGTACGCACCGGACGTCCCGGCATCCTGCTCGGACCGGTTCTCCGGGGCGGACGCCGGCTCCGGCACCACCGGAGAGGACGGCAGCGCCGTCACCTTCGCGGCGGCCACCCCGCGCTCCGCCGTCAGCACCGGACCCGTACCGGACGACGCTCCGCCGGTTCCGGGCGCCGGCACCTGCTTCTCTTGAGGAGCGGCGGGGATCAGCGCACCGAGCCCACGCCCCAGTCCTCTACGACGCTCACTCACTGAAGGCCCTCCGAAACGTTCTGGCTGTTCTGACTGCTCGTGTGGGCGTGCTGAGCCTCGTAGTGCACCCCGACGCCCCGCAGGGCGATCTCCCGGGCGGCTTCGAGATACGAGAGCGAGCCGCTGGATCCCGGGTCGTACGTCAACACGGTCTGCCCGTAGCTCGGCGCCTCCGAGATGCGCACCGACCGCGGGATGCTCGTCCGCAGCACTTCCTTGCCGAAGTGGGTACGGACCTCCTCGGCGACCTGGGAGGCAAGCCTCGTTCGGCCGTCGTACATCGTCAGCAGGATCGTCGAGACGTGCAGATCCGGATTCAGATGGCCCCGCACCAGGTCGACATTGCGCAGGAGCTGTCCCAGGCCTTCCAGCGCGTAATACTCGCACTGGATGGGGATCAGCACCTCGGCCCCGGCCACCAGCGCGTTCACCGTCAGCAGGCCCAGCGAGGGCGGGCAGTCGATGAGGATGTAGTCCAGCGGCTGGTCGTACGCCTGGATGGCTCGCTGAAGCCGGCTCTCCCGTGCCACCAGCGAGACCAGCTCGATCTCCGCACCGGCGAGATCGATGGTCGCGGGCGCGCAGAAGAGGCCCTCGACGTCCGGTACGGGCTGGACCACCTCGGAGAGCGGACGGCTTTCCACCAGGACGTCGTAGATCGAGGGAACATCGGCGTGGTGATCGATTCCCAGAGCCGTGGAGGCGTTGCCCTGCGGGTCGAGGTCGACCACCAGAACGCGCGCACCGTGCAGGGCCAGGGAAGCGGCCAGGTTGACCGTCGTGGTCGTCTTGCCGACCCCGCCCTTCTGGTTGGCCACGACCATGACGCGGGTGCGGTCAGGACGGGGCAGCCCTTCGCCGGCACGGCCGAGGGCCTCGACCGCCAGCTGAGCGGCACGGCCGATGGGTGTGTCGTCCATCGGCGGCGGTGTTTCACGTGAAACACCCTCACCCACGGACTCGGTTCGGGGACCGGGGACCGGGTCGGTCATCGGTCCCGCGATGTTGGCGTCGGACCGCAAGGATTCACTCTCCTCGACTTCAGGCTCGCAATGAACAGAGCCTGCCATGCTTTCGGGGTCGTGAACCAGCGAGGCCCGCTGTTCTGTGGATGAATCCGTGCGTGTGGACAACTCGGCAACCCGTCCGGGCTTGCGGTCGCGCGGCGTGGCAGCCGCACGACCGCGGCCGATGATTCCCTGCAGCAGAGAGCGACGTTTCACGTGAAACACGATGCCCCCGCCGAGCAACTACCAGGCCACGACACTCCGCAGTGATGAGGTATCGCTACTTTCCGGCGGAAACACTGCTAAGTAACCCGAGAAGTAACAGAGTTCGCATAACGCGCAGTCCCTGGTCCTCCCAGGCGGGGGATATCGCCGCCTCAGCGACGCCTGCGCGTGCGCCCCGTCCGAGCGGCCTTGGCCCTCTTTGCGGCGAACCTCACACCGCCCGGGCTCTCGCCCACCACGACACGGACCACGGTGGAGAGCGGATCGACCACGCCTTCGCCGACCTGGAGCACCTCGGTCTCCAGCACACCGAGCTTGCTGAGCGCGGCCCTGGCGCCGTTGAGCTCCTCCTCGGCAGTGTCGCCCTTGAGCGCGAGCATCTCCCCGTACGGCTTCAGCAGGGGGACGCCCCAGCCCGCCAGCCGGTCCAGCGGTGCCACCGCACGGGCGGTGACCACCTGGACGGGCTGAAGCGTCCCGAGGACCTCCTCGGCCCGGCCGCGCACGACCGTCACATGGTCCAGGCCGAGCAGGTCGACGACTTCCTGGAGGAAGTTCGTCCGCCGCAGCAGCGGCTCCAGCAGGGTGATCTTGAGGTCGGGGCGCACCAGAGCCAGCGGGATGCCGGGCAGACCCGCGCCCGAGCCCACATCGCACACGGTGACGCCTTCGGGCACGACCTCGGAGAGCACCGCGCAGTTCAACAGGTGCCGCTCCCACAGCCGGGGGACCTCACGCGGGCCGATCAGGCCTCGCTTGACTCCGGCATCCGCAAGAAGCTCCGCGTACCGGACAGCCTCCGGGAAGAGCTCTCCGAACACCGCCTGCGCCTCCGCAGGTGCCTGGGGGAGCTCTGCTGCCTCCGTCACGGGGACCGTCCTTCCATACCGCACTAGCGCACTGTGGGTGGCTGACTATCAGGCTGACAAAGATCGGCCCCGCCTGCGAACAGACGGGGCCGACAGTACAAGGATCCGGTCAGGCCGGGAGAACGACGACGAAGCGCTGCGGCTCCTCGCCCTCCGACTCGCTCCGGAGACCGGCCGCGGCGATCGCGTCGTGCACGACCTTGCGCTCGAACGGCGTCATCGGGTCCAGCTTCACCGGCTGCCCCGAGCTCTTGACCTCGTTCGCGGCCTTGGCACCCAGCTCCGCGAGGATCTCGCGCTTCTTGGCCCGGAAACCGCCGATGTCCAGCATCAGGCGGCTGCGGTCGCCGGTCTCCCGGTGGACGGCCAGCCGCGTCAGCTCCTGGAGCGCCTCCAGGACCTCACCGTCGCGGCCCACGAGCTTCTGGAGGTCGCGTGCCGATTCGCTGATGATCGACACCGCGGCCCGGTCCGCCTCGACGTCCATGTCGATGTCGCCGTCGAGGTCGGCGATGTCGAGCAGTCCCTCGAGGTAGTCGGCCGCGATCTCGCCCTCCTGCTCCAGGCGGGTCAGGGTGTCGCTGCCCGCCTCAGCGGCGGCCGTGGAGGTGGTGCCTTCCGTCACGGATGGACTCCTTCTTACTTCTTGGACGGGTGCTTGGGCCGCTGCGGGCCCTTGCGCTGTCCGGACTTGGCTTGGCGTGAGGAGCCGGAGGCGGGCTTGCCCGCCGACTTCGGCTGGTCGTCCTGCGGTGCGTCCTTCTTCTGGAGCGAGGTCTTGGAGCCGGCTGCCGCAGGCTCCGCGTCCTTGGCCCCGCCGGCCGTGGCACCGGTCGTCTGGCGCTTCGCCTTGGTCTGCCGCTTGGGCTGCTGGCGCTTGTGCGCCTGGCCGCCCTCGGCGTCGGCCGTGGCGGTCTCGCTCTTCGCTACCGAGCCGTCCTCCTGGGCCGCGAGACCCAGCTTGCCGAGACCGGTGATGAACTTGCGCTCGATGTCGTTGCGGTCGGAACCCTTGGCGACGATCGCCTTGACCATCTTGCGGCGGGTACGGCCACGCACCTCCCCGTGGGAGGTCACGCTCTTGAGAACCCGCTGGAGGTAGGCGTCCTGCGCCTTGCTGCCCGGCGTCGGGTTCTGGTTGATCACGTACATCTGCTGACCCATGGTCCAGACGTTGGTGGTCAGCCAGTAGACGAGGACACCGACGGGGAAGTTGATGCCCATCACGGCGAAGATGACCGGGAAGATGTACATCAGCATCTTCTGCTGCTGCATGTACGGGGTCTTCACCGTCAGGTCGACGTTCTTCGTCATCAGCTGGCGCTGGGTGAAGAACTGCGAGGCCGACATCAGCACGATCATGATGGCGGTGACGATCCGGACGTCCGTCAGGGAAGCGTCGAGCGCGGTGACCTTCTCGACGCTGTCCGTGAACTTCGCGGCGAGCGGGGCGCCGAAGATGTGGGCCTCACGGGCGCTGTTCAGCAGGTCCTGGTTGATCGCGCCGATCTTCTTGCCCGAGGCGATGGAAGACAGCACGTGATACAGGGCGAAGAAGAACGGCGACTGCGCCAGGATGGGAAGGCACGAGGAGAGCGGGTTGGTGCCCGTCTCCTTGTACAGCTTCATCATCTCTTCGGACTGACGCTGCTTGTCGTTCTTGTAGCGCTCCTGGATCGCCTTCATCTTCGGCTGGAGCACCTGCATGTTGCGGGTCGACTTGATCTGCTTCACGAAGAGCGGGATCAGGCAGATCCGGATCAGCACCACCAGGGACACGATCGACAGGCCCCAGGCCCAGCCGGAGTCGTCGCCGAAGAGCGCCCCGTAGACCTTGTGGAACTGAACGATGACCCATGAGACGGGTGTGGTGATAAAGCTGAACAGACTGGCAATCGTGTCCACTAATCAGGCTCCTTGAGCATTGGGCGAGGTCTCTGCGGCCGGGCTCGGAGGTTCGGAGACCGACCCCCCGGACGGCACATCAGCGGCGGACTCCCCGCCCTTTTCGCCGCGCAGGGCATTGCGCAGCAGCTCGTGCCACCGCGGACGCTTACGAGGCGGAACATGATCCACACCGCCGGGTGACCACGGATTGCACCGCAGGATGCGCCAGGCTGTCAGCGCTGTTCCCTTGATGGCACCGTGCCTGTCGATCGACATATATCCATAGTGGGAACACGACGGGTAATAGCGGCAGACAGGCCCGAGGAGTGGACTGATCGTCCACTGGTACAGCTTGATGAGAGCAAGCAGCGGGTACTTCATCGCGCGCCCCCTCCCAGCAGCCGCTGGAGAGCGGCGTCCAGGTCTCGGGCCAGCTGTGCATGGTCGGCGTCGCCCGCACCGGGCAGCGCCCGTACGACAACAAGGCTACCGGGGGGCAGCTGAGGCAGCCGGTCGCGGACCAGGTGGCGAAGCTTGCGCTTCACCGCGGTACGGACGACCGCGTTGCCCACGGCCTTGCTGACAACGAAACCCGCACGCGGCGCGGGAAGAGTCTCCCCCGTCACGTGCGGGTCCGTTTCACCGCTGCGTAGATGGACGACGAGCAGCGGACGTCCGGCTCGACGTCCTCGTCGTACCGCGGTCGCGAAGTCCTCGCGCCGCCTCAGCCGATTCTCGGTAGGCAGCACGTCATGGACCTGTAAGCGATCAGGCGGACAGGCTGCTGCGGCCCTTGCCGCGGCGGTTCGCGAGGATCGCACGGCCGGCACGGGTACGCATGCGCAGACGGAAGCCGTGGGTCTTTGCGCGACGGCGGTTGTTCGGCTGGAAGGTGCGCTTGCTCACTCGGGGGCTCCAGAAATGATTCGTGTCTTGGCGGGACATCGCCTGGCTGTCACCGTGCGCCCACGAGGAACTCGCGTAAACGCCTTAGTGCACCGCTTCACAATCACAGATCGTGATCTTTGCCCATCGGAGGCAGGCGGCAGCAGCCATCGACAACTCGACCTGGTCACGGTACGCGCGGCTACGCCATCCGGTCAAACCGGCTCTGCGCGACCCCCCATTGTGCACAGCCTGTGGACAACAACTTGAACGACGCGGGTCGGCCTGACTACCGTGGCTGAACTCCGGTTCTTTTCCTTCCCGACTGCCGGGCCTCACCCGACCCGACCCATCCCGTCCCGAGAACCACACATTCGTGGGACATGCGAGAGAGCGTGCCTTGTGGCTGACGTACCTGCCGATCTTGCCGCAGTGTGGCCGCGAGTGCTGGAACAACTCCTCGGGGAGGGCCAGCAGGGCATCGAGCCGAAGGACAAGCAGTGGATCGAGCGCTGCCAGCCGCTGGCACTCGTCGCCGACACCGCACTGCTGGCCGTCCCCAATGAATGGGGCAAGCGCGTCCTGGAAGGCCGGCTCGCGCCGCTCATCAGCGAGACGCTGACCCGGGAATGCGGCCGGCCCATCCGGATCGCGATCACCGTCGACGACTCCGCGGGCGAACCGCCCTCCCCCCCGGCGCCCCCGATGCACCAGTCGCACCAGAGCCAGCAGGGCCACCGCTACCCGTCGCAGCCGCGCGACGACGCTCCCCGGGGCGACGCGTACGACGGATACGGTCACCGGTCCTCCGACGACGGCATGCCGACGGCCCGGCCCGCCTACCCCGACTACCAGCAGCAGCGCCCGGAGCCCGGCGCCTGGCCGCGCACCCAGGAGGACCTCTCCTGGCAGCAGCCGCGGCACGGCGGGTACCAGGACCGCGAGCAGCCCTCCGGCGAGCCGTACCGCGACAGCGAGTCGTACCGGGAGAACGAGCAGTACCGCGAGAACGAGCAGTACCGGGAGCAGCCCGCCGAGCAGTGGCGCGAGCCGTACGGCACCGGGCGCCCGCAGCAGCCGAGCCACGACTACCGGTCGCAGCCGCCCGAGCACCAGGGGTACGAGCAGCAGCGCCCCGACCGGCAGGACCACCGCCAGGACCAGCAGCAGCCGCAGCACCGAACCGCCGGTCCGGCCCACGGCCCCGGCCG
>NZ_JBHXJG010000137.1:0-19449 GCF_042723425.1 Streptomyces sp. NPDC058375
GTGGGGCGGGCGGTTGGCCCCCCCAACTCCCAACTGGTTTACCCCAAATTCGGGACTCGCATCGCTCACGCGGTGCGAGCCCTTCCGCATTCCCGCAGCCCACACGCGGTTTGACACACCGTTGACGAGGCTCGACCACCGCTGATAAACCTTCGCTTCACCAACTGGCGAACCAGAGATCTGCCCGCCTTCTTCAGCGAGTGACGACGCGAGGTCCCCGTCCATGGTCACAAGAGTTCCTCACCACTCCTTCCGGCCACGCCGACGCCTGCGCCTCCTGCTGGCCTCGGGCGCGGCCGCGCTGGCGCTCACCGCCGGTTCCGTGGTGCCCGGCAATCTGCTCGCCCCCGCGCCCTCCGAGGCCCGCGCCGACGACGGGAAGACGACGCTCACGGTCGCCGTCGCGCAGAGCGTCGACTCGCTCAGCCCGTTCCTGGCGCAGCGGCTGGTCAGCACGAGCATCCACCGCCTGATGTACGACTACCTCACCAACTACGACGCCAAGGACAACAAGGCGATCCCGGGCCTGGCCACCGCGTGGGAGCCCTCAGCCGACAAGCTGACGTGGACGTACACGATCCGCTCGGACTCGAAGTGGTCCGACGGGCAGCAGGCCACCGCCGAGGACGCGGCCTGGACGTTCAACAAGATGATGACCGACGAGGGGGCGGCCACCTCCAACGGCAGCTTCGTCGGCAACTTCGAGAAGGTGACCGCGCCCAGCAAGGACAAGCTGGTCATCAAGCTCAAGGAGCCGCAGGCCACGATGGCCGCGCTCGACGTCCCGATCGTCCCCAAGCACGTGTGGGAGAAGGTCGGCGACTTCTCGAAGTTCAACAACGACAAGGACTTCCCCGTCGTGGGGAACGGTCCGTTCATCCTGACGGACTACAAGGTCGACAGCTATGTGAAGCTGAAGGCCAACAAGGACTTCTGGCGCGGCTCGCCCAAGTTCGACGAGCTGGTCTTCCGCTACTACAAGGACCAGGACGCGGCCGTCGCCGCCCTGCGCAAGGGTGAGGTCTCCTTCGTCGCGGGCAGCCCCAGCCTGACGCCCGCCCAGTCCGCCTCGCTGGAGAACGCCCCGGACATCAAGGTGAACGACGCCCCGGGCCGCCGCTTCTTCGCGCTCGCCGTCAACCCCGGGGCCCGTACCAAGGACGGGGAGAAGTTCGGCGACGGGCACCCGGCGCTGCTGGACCAGAAGGTGCGGCACGCGCTGTTCATGGCGGTCGACCGCAAGACCATCATCGACAAGGTCTTCCAGGGCCACGCCGTCGAGGGCGAGGGGTACATCCCGCCGCGCTTCGGCGACTACTTCTGGAAGCCGGCGGACGGCCAGAAGCTCGCCTACGACCCGAAGAAGGCCTCCGCCCTCCTCGACGAGGCCGGGTACGAGAAGAACGGCCAGGGCAAGCGCGTCGGCAAGGACGGCAAGCCGCTCGACTTCCGCATCCTCTGCCACGCCACCGACCCCAACGACAAGGCGATCGGCAAGTACCTCCAGGAGTGGTGGGGCGAGCAGGGCATCGGGCTGAAGGTCGACTGCCTCGACAACGTTTCCGACCCCTGGTACGCCGGTGAGTACGATCTCGCCTTCGACGGCTGGTCCGTCAACCCCGACCCCGACTTCGTCCTCTCCATCCACACCTGCGCCGCCCTGCCGGCGAAGGCGAAGGAGACGGCCGCGACCGACAACTTCATCTGCGACAAGCAGTACGACGAGCTGTACAAGAAGCAACTGGCGGAGTACGACCCCGCCAAGCGGGCGGATCTGGTCAAGCAACTGGAGTCGCGGCTGTACGACACCGGGTACATGAACGTCATGGCGTACCCGAATGCCGTCGAGGCCTACCGCACCGACCACATCGAGTCCATCACCACCATGCCGTCGGCCGCGGGCAACATCTACGGCCAGGACGGTTACTGGAGCTGGTGGTCGGCGGTCCCGGCCGCCGGGGCCTCCTCGTCCGGTTCCTCCGACTCCGGTGGCTCCTCCACCGGGGTGCTCGTCGGGGTCGGGATCGCCGTCGTCGTCCTCGCCGGTGGCGGACTCCTGTTCGCCATGCGTCGCCGCTCCACCGCGGAAGACCGTGAATAGTCCATGAGCTCAGAAAGCACTCCCGCCCTGTTGAAGGGCGCGGCGGGCGTGGAGAGCACCGAATCCGGCGGCCCGGCTCCGGCCGGGCCGTCGCCCCGCTCCCCACGCTCCCGCAGTACGGCCGCCTACGCCCGCTACGCGGCGGGCAAGCTCGCCGGGGCGGCCGTCTCCCTCTTCGCCGTCCTCGTCACCAGCTTCTTCCTCTTCCGCCTGATCCCCGGCGATCCGGTCAAGCAGATGACCGGCGGCCGTCAGGTGTCGACCGAGCAGATCGCGGCGATGCGCCGTGAGTTCGGGCTCGACCTGCCGCTGTGGCAGCAGTTCACGCAGTACTGCGGCAAGGCGCTGACCGGCGACTTCGGGACGTCGTACCAGTTCCGCGCCCCGGTCGTCGACAAGATCGCCGAGGCACTGCCCGCCACCCTGCTGCTGACCGGCACCGCCTTCGTGATCTACACGCTGCTCGGCATCTGGCTGGGCGCGCGCTCCGCGTGGCGCAACGGCAGCGCCGGGGACCGGGCCAGCACGGCGTTCGCGCTGACGCTGTACTCGGTGCCCTCGTTCTGGCTCGGCCTGCTTCTCATCATCACCCTGTCGGTGGGCATCGGTCCGATCCCGGGGATGTTCCCGACCGGCGGTATGGAGTCGGGCGACACCGAAGGCTTCGACCGCGTGCTGGACATCGCCCATCACCTGGTGCTGCCCGTCATCACGCTGGTCGCCGTGGAGTACGCGCGCACCCTCCTGGTGATGCGCTCCTCGCTGCTGGACGAGATGGGCAGCGACTACTTGACCACGGCCCGCGCGAAGGGGCTGCGCGACGACCTCGTACGCCGGAAGCACGCCGTGCCGAACGCGATGCTGCCGACCGTCACCCTCCTCTTCGTGAACCTCGGTACGACGGTGGCGGGGGCGATCCTGGTCGAGACGGTGTTCTCCTGGCCGGGCCTCGGCGGCCTCTTCTACCAGGCGCTGAGCGTGCCCGACCTGCCGTTGGTGCAGGCGCTGTTCTTCGTGTTCGCCGCCGCGGTGATCCTGATGAACACGCTCGCCGATGTGATCTATCCGCTGCTGGATCCCCGGGTGGGCCGATGACGACGTCGATGGAGAAGCCCTCCGAACCGCAGGGGCCGCAGGGGCCGCAGCAGCCGGACGCCGGGAAGCCCTCCGGGGACGTACGGGGACAGAGCCCGCGCGCCCTGACCCGGGCCCGGCGGCGGCAGGCGGTGGCCCGCTTCTGGCGGCAGTACCGCACGCACCGCGCCGGTCTCGTCGGCCTCGCCGTGCTCACGGTGATCGCCCTGCTGGCGCTGACCGCCCCGCTGCTGGTCGGGGCCGACTCGCAGAGCGTGACCGACGCCCCGGGCGGCCCGCTGGAGGAGCCGAGCGGTGAATTCCCCCTCGGGACCGACCAGTTCGGCCGCAGCCTGCTGGCCCTGATGCTGTGGGGCACGCGCGTGTCCCTGACGGTCGGACTGCTCGCCGCCTTCCTCTCCGTGGCGATCGGCACCCTGATCGGGATCACCGCGGGCCACTTCAAGGGCTGGTACGCCACCGTCATCATGCGGGTGACGGACTGGTTCCTGGTGATGCCGACCCTCGTGCTGGCCATCGCCCTGGCCACGGTCCTCTCCCGGTCGATCTGGACGACGATCCTGGCGATCGGCGTGACGACCTGGCCGACGACCGCCCGGCTGGTCCGCGCCCAGACGCTGTCCGTCGAGTCCCGCCCGTACATCGAACGCTCGCGGGCGCTCGGCGGCGGTCACGGCCACATCATGTCGCGGCACGTCCTGCCCAACGTGATGCCGCTGGTGCTCGCCCAGACCACGCTCGTGATCTCCACCGCCATCCTCACCGAAGCCACCCTCGCCTTCCTCGGGCTCAGCGATCCCACGATCGTCTCCTGGGGCGGTCTGCTCCAGGACGCCCGCGAGGCCGGCGCGGTCAGCTCCGGCCACTGGTGGTACCTCGCTCCGCCCGGACTCGCCATCGCCGTGGTCGCCCTCGCGTTCACGCTGTGCGGCCGCACCATCGAGTCCGTGCTCAACCCCAAGCTGGGGGTGTCCCGTTGACCGCCACGACCACGACCACCACGCCGAACCCGGACCCGTCCGGCGCGCCCGGCCTGTCGAAGCCGGTCGGCGAACCCCCGCTCCTGGAGGTGCGGAACCTGACCGTCACCTACGGGGGCGAGGCCGACGCCGTCCCCGCCGTACGGGGGGTCGATCTGCGCGTCGAGGCCGGGCAGAAGCTCGGCATCGCCGGGGAGTCCGGCTGCGGGAAGTCCACGCTGGCCCTGGCTCTGCTCCGCCTCCTGCCCGCGACGGCGAAGCTGACGGGCGAGATCCTGCTCGACGGCGAGGACGTCCTCACCATGAAGTGGGGGCGGCTGCGGGCGGTCCGCTGGGCGGGCGCGTCGATCGTCTTCCAGGGCGCGATGCACTCGCTCAACGCGGTCCACCGGGTCGGGGACCAGATCGCCGAACCGATCCTGCTGCACAGCAAGGCCACCCCTGCCGCTGCCCGCAAGCGCGCCGGAGAGCTGCTGGAACAGGTGGGCCTGCCGGCCGCCCGCGCGCAGGCGTATCCGCACGAGCTGTCCGGCGGGCAGCGCCAGCGCGTGATGATCGCGATGGCGCTGGCCTGCGATCCGCGGCTGATCGTGGCGGACGAGCCGACGACCGCGCTGGACGTGATGATCCAGGCGCAGATCCTGCGCCTGATCGAGCAACTGGTGTCCGACCAGAACGTCGGCCTGATCATGATCAGCCACGACCTCGCGGTGCTCGCGGACACCTGCGACCGGCTCTCGGTGATGTACGCGGGCCGGGTCGTGGAGGAGGGCCCGGCGCGGCAGGTGTACACGGACGCCCGCCATCCGTACGGCAAGGCCCTCTCCGCCGCGTTCCCGAGGATCGGGGACCTGTCCTCGCGGCACGCCCCACGCGGCCTGCCGGGCGACCCGCCGGACCCGGCCGCGCTGCCGGGCGGCTGTACGTTCCATCCGCGCTGCCCGGTGGCGCTGGACTCCTGCGACACCGAGAACCAGGAGCTGCGGGACGCCGGACCCGAGCGCCGGGCGGCCTGCGTCCTGGTGGACGCGGACGGCAGAGAGCCCCGCGCGGACGGCGCACGACCCCATGCGGACGGCGCGCAGCCCGAGGACGACGATGCAAGGAGCACCTCATGAGCACCACGCCCTCGCCCCTCGTCAGTACCGCGCCCCTCCTCAGCGCCGAGGAGCTGAAGGTCGCGTTCCCCGGCCGACGCGGGGCCGCCACCGCCCGGGCCGTCGACGGCGTCGACCTGGACATCCGGCCCGGCGAGATCGTCGCCCTGGTCGGCGAGTCCGGCTGCGGCAAGACGACGCTGGCCCGTTCCCTGCTCGGCCTGGTCCCGCCCACCTCCGGCCGGGTCACCTTCGGCGGTGCGCCGCTCGACTACACGGGCCGGGCGCTGAAGGCGTACCGCAAGCGCGTGCAGCTGGTGCTCCAGGACCCGAGCGGCTCGCTCAACCCGCGACACACGGTGTACGACGCGGTGGCCGAGGGGCTGCGCATCCACGGGTACGCGGGCGACGAGCGGGCGGCCGTCTCGGACGCCCTCTCCCGAGCCGGTCTGCGCCCGCCGGAGCGGTTCTTCCTGCGCTTCCCGCACGAGCTGTCGGGCGGTCAGCGCCAGCGCGTGGTGATCGCCGGGGCCCTGGTCCTGGAGCCGGAGCTGATCGTGGCCGACGAGCCGGTGGCCTCGCTGGACGCGTCGGTACGGGGCGAGATCCTGGCGCTCCTGCTGCGCCTCCGGGACGAGCTGGGCCTCTCGGCCCTCGTCGTCACCCATGACCTGGGGCTCGCCTGGAACATCGCGGACCGGGTGGCGGTGATGTATCTGGGCCGGATCGTCGAGACGGGCCCGGTCGAGCAACTGCTCACGGCCCCTCAGCACCCGTACACCCGGGCCCTGTTGTCGGTCCTCCCGGAGGCACAGGGCGAACCGGTCGTCCTGACCGGCGAGCCCCCGGACCCCTCGAAGGTGCCCTCGGGCTGCCGGTTCCACGTCCGCTGCCAGGTCCTGGCCTCGGGCGAGGCGGAGCGGGCGGGGGTGGCGGAGGCGTGCCGGACGGTGGATCTGCCGGTGCTGAACGGGGGCGGGGACACCCAGGTGGCGTGCCACTGGGCGGCGGCGTGCGGCGGAGAGGCCTGAGGAACATCCCGTAACCGTCGCCGCCGCCCCTCCCGGAGCGGCGGTGACGGTTGCCGGGCGGCGTTCCGCGTCAGCCCCGGGCGAGCACGCAGAACTCGTCGCCCTCCGGGTCGGCGAGGACGGCCCAGGGGGCGTCGCCCTGCCCCACGTGGCCCGAGTCGCGCCGAGGCCTTCGAGCCGGGCGATCTCCTTCGTCTGATCCACGGCCGGGCCGGGCCGCACATCGAGGTGGGCGCGGCTCCACACGACCTCGTCGTCCGGCGTACGGCGGAACTCCAGGTACGGCCCGACGCCCTGGGCGGAGCGCGGCGGGGCGCGGTCGTCGGTCAGCTCGTGGACGGTCCAGTCGATCGCCTCGTCCCAGAACCGGCCCAGCGCTGTTTCGTCGCGGGCCTTGAAGCGCACCTGAACGAGGTGCAGCGTCATGCCGCACACCCTAAAGGGCGCCGGATGGCTCCTGATCATGGTCAGGAGTGCGGTAGCGCGCGTAGATGAGTCCGCTGTCGAAGGCACGTTCCTCGACCAGTTCGAGGTCGAGGCGGACGCCGTCGGGGAAGAACCGCCTGCCGCCGCCGACCACGCTCGTGGTGATGAACAGGTGGTACTCGTCCACCAGGCCGGCCGCGATGGCCTGGGCGGCGAGGTTCGGGCCGTCGACGGTGAGGTCGGCCTCGGAATCGGCCTTGAGCCGGCGCACCGCGTCCGGGTCGAAGGTTCGCTCGATCCGGGTCTTCGCGCTGGACACCGCGTCGAGCGTCGTGGAGTACACGACCTTCTCCGCGGCCTGCCAGTCGCGGGCGTACTGCGCGATGTGCGGCGGCTGGTCGGGCTCGTCGAGCGCGGTCTCCCAGTAGACCATCGTCTCGTACATCCGCCGGCCGTAGAGGTAGGTGCCGACCGGCCGGAAGAGGTCGTTGACAAAGGTATGGACCTCCGGATCCTCGGCCCCGGTGCCGAGGCCGCCCTCCGCCGCCTCGGCGTAGCCGTCGAGCGAGGTGATCATGGAGTAGATGAGCTTGGCCACGGCGTCTCCTTCGGTACGGACGGGCGCCTGTCGGCGGTCCCGCAGTTGATGACATCCGGGCACTGCGGAACTCATCGGTCGGCATATGCCGGCACCCCCGTCGCAACAGATCCCCACAGATTGCAAAGAGTTCTTCGCGGAGGAGTCTTTGCGAAGACCTCTTTGCGGTCTAGAGTCTCCCGCATGACAGACAACACCCCGCCCCCTTCCGACGACCCGTCGCTGGACGAAGGATCGGTCGTCCTCGACGCCAAGGGACTGCGCGCCATGGCGCATCCGGTCCGCGTGCAGGTGGTCGGGCTGCTGCGGAAGCACGGCCCGTCCACGGCCACCCGGCTCGCGGAGCGGCTGGGAGTGAACTCCGGAACGGCCAGCTACCACCTGCGTCAGCTCGGCGCGGCGGGCTTCGTCGAGGAGGACACGGAACGCGGCAACGCCCGTGAGCGCTGGTGGCGTTCGGTGCACCGGACGACCTGGTTCAACGACCCGGAGCTGGCCGAGCGGGAGCCGGAGGCCGCCCTCGCGTACCAGCAGTCCGTCGCCTCCATCTACGCCCTGCGTACCCAGCAGACGCTGAACGACCTGCAGACGATGCCCCGCGTCTGGCGGGAGCGGTTCGACCTGAGCGACTGGGTTCTGCGGCTCACGCCCGAGGAGACGACCGCGCTCTCTCAGGAGTTGTGGGACGTCATCGGCCGCTACCGGCGCGACACCCCGGAGAACGCCGCGACCGCCCCGGTGGGTGCGGAGCGCGTCGGCGTCATCACCCACTTCCTGCCCGAGCCGAACACGCCAGCCCTGCAAGCGGAGGCACCGTGACGCAAGAAAAGCCGACCATATCGGGCAAGCGGTCCTTACGGCCGCTGGCCGGGGTGCTGGCGGCCGTCGCCGCTTCCGTGACCGGCACCCGGATCTCCCTGATCGCCCTCCCCTGGTTCGTCCTCGTCACCACGGGCAGCGCTACGCGGACCGGGCTGGTCGCCTTCTGTGAGATGGCGCCGTACGTCCTGGTCAAGGCGTTGTCCGGCCCGCTGGTGGACCGCACGGGCCCACGGACCGTCTCCTGGACCACGGACCTGGCGAGCGCGGCCGCCGCCGCGTCGATCCCCCTGCTGCACACCCTGGACCTGCTCTCCTTCCCCGTCCTGCTGGGTCTGGTCGCGATGATCGGGGCTGCTCGCGGTCCGGGCGACCTGGCAAAAGAGGTCATGGTCCCGGAGGCCGCCGAGCGCGCCGGAACACCCCTGGAGCGGGCCATGGGCCTGTCCGGCGTGATCGAGCGGCTCGCCTCCACCATCGGCCCGGCGGCGGGCGGCGCCCTGGTGGCGCTGCTCGGCCCCATGACCGGTCTGGTCGTCAACGCGGTCTGCTTCGTGCTCGGTTCGGTGATCGTCGCCGTCGCGCTGCCGCGCGGCATGGGGCGTCCGGCGGTGGACCCCTCAGCACCTGCCGACGACCGGGAACCGGGCTACTGGCAGCGGTTCGGCGAGGGCTTCACCTTCCTGCGCGGCGATCCGCTGCTGCTCGCCGTCGTCGTCGTGGTCGGGATCACCAACCTGCTGGACGCGGCGCTGACCAGCCTGATGATCCCCGTCTGGGCCGAGGAGTCCGGGAAAGGACCGGCGGCGATCGGTCTGGTCAGCACGGTGATGGGGGCCGCCGCGGTCGGCGGCAGCCTCATCGCGGCAATGGCCGCCCACCGGCTGCGCCGCAGAGCGGTGTTCCTCATCGGGTTCCTCCTGGCCGGGGCCCCGAGGTTCCTGGTCCTCGCGATGGACGCCCCCTTGGGCGTGGTGCTGGCCGTCTTCGCCGTCAGCGGGTTCGGGGCCGGGTTCATCAACCCCGTGCTGGGCGCCGTCCTCGTCGAGCGCGTGCCGCGCCGGATGCTGGGCCGGGTCAACGCCCTCGGGGACTCGCTGGCCTGGTCCGGCATCCCGCTCGGCGGGCTGCTCGCCGGGGCGGCGGTGACGGCCGCCGGACTGACTCCGGTGCTGCTCGTCTGCGGGGCCGCATACTTCCTCACCACGACCCTGGCCGGAGTGCGGCCGGAGTGGCGGGCCATGGACCGCCCCCGCGAGGACGGCGTACCGCAGGAGGAGGCGGCTCGGGACGGTGCGAAGACGGCGCCCTGATCGCCCTGATCACCGCGCCCCGGCCGGGCCGCCGGGGTGGTGGATCGCCCCCGTCAGCTCCCCCAGCGGCCGCCCCGTCCCGCCCCAGCGGTGCTGGATGACCTCGGCGGCGATGGAAACCGCCGTCTCCTCCGGCGTACGGGCTCCGAGGTCGAGGCCCACGGGCGAGGCGAGGCGGGTCAGTGCCGCCTCGTCCGCCCCGGCCTCGCGCAGCCGGGCGAGCCGGTCGTGGTGGGTGCGGCGGCTGCCCATGACCCCGATGTACGCGGCGGGCGTGCGCAGGGCCGCGAGGAGCAGGGGCACGTCGAACTTCGGGTCGTGGGTGAGCACGCAGACCACCGTGCGGGCGTCGACCTCGGTGGACTCCAGGTAGGTGTGCGGCCAGGCCCGGACGACCTCGTCGGCCGTGGGGAAGCGTTCCCGGGTGGCGAAGGCGGGGCGGGCGTCGCAGACGGTGACCCGGTAGCCGAGGAACGAGCCGATGCGGGCGGTGGCCGCCGCGTGGTCGATCGCGCCGAAGACGAGCATGCGGGGCGGCGGGGCGTACGTCCGGACGAAGACGGCCACCTCCTGCATCCGGCGCCGGCCGTGCGCCCCGTACCACTGGGTCGCGGTGTGGCCCTGGGCCAGCAGTCCGCGGGCGTCGGCGGTGACGGCCGCGTCGAGCCCCTTGGAGCCGAGCGTGCCGGTGGTGGGCCCGGCGTCGGAGGGGCGGATCACCAGGCGGGCCCCGGTCTCCGCCGCACCGGAGAGGACCGTGGCCTCGGCCACCGGCAGGTCGGCGGCGATGAGGTCCAGGACGGCCGCGAGGTCCGTCCGCTCGGCGGCGGTCGCGTACGCGCGCACCAGCACCTCGATCGTGCCGCCGCAGGTCAACCCGACGCCGAACGCCTCGTCGTCGCTGATCCCGTACGCCACCACACGCGGCCCCGCACCGACCAGCACCTCGCGGGCGACCTCGTACACATCGCCCTCGACACAGCCCCCGGAGACGCTGCCGACCACCGCGCCCGCCGCGTCGACGGCCATGACGGCACCGGGGCCGCGGGGCGCGCTGCCGTGCACGGCGACGACGGTCGCCAGGGCGAAGGGGACGTCGTCGGCGCACCGGGAGCGGAGGTCGGGCAGGATGTCGCGCACCCTGTCAGCATCCGCCGTCCCGGGGCGGAACGCACACTCCAGGCGTACGTCAGTGGGCGCGGTCGTACGCGGCGGTCAGCTCGCTGGAGCGCTTCACATCGGCGGCCATGGCGACCAGGAGCTCGTCGATCGAGTCGAACTTCAGCATGCCGCGGACGTACGCCAGGAAGTCGACGGCCACGTGCAGCCCGTACAGGTCCAGGTCGACCCGGTCGATGGCGTACGCCTCCACCGTGCGCTCGGTGCCGCCGAACTGCGGGTTCGTGCCGACCGAGATCGCGGCGGGCATCGACTCGCCCTCCACCTCCAGCCAGCCGGCGTAGACGCCGTCGGCGGGGATCGCGGTGTGCGGCAGGGTCTCGACGTTGGCCGTGGGGAAGCCCAGCTCGCGGCCGCGCTGCGCGCCGCGCACCACGATGCCCTCGACCCGGTGCGGGCGGCCGAGGATCTCGGCGGCCCCGGCGACGTCGCCCTCGGCGATCAGCCGGCGGGTGAGCGTGGAGGAGAACGGCTGTCCGCCGCCCGCCTCGCCGGTGACGTACAGGTCGATGACCTCGACGGTGTAGTCGTAGGTGGCGCCCAGCTCGGTCAGCAGCGCGACGTTTCCCGCGGCCTTGTGGCCGAAGCGGAAGTTGGGGCCCTCGATGACGGCCTTGGCGTGGAGGCGGTCGACGAGGACCTTCGCGATGAAGTCGGCGGGCGACAGCTTCGAGAACTCCGCGGTGAACGGCAGGATCAGCAGGGCGTCCACGCCCAGCTCCGCCATCAGTTCCGCGCGGCGGTGGTGCGGGGCGAGCAGCGGCGGGTGGCTGCCGGGGCGGACCACCTCGCTGGGATGCGGGTCGAAGGTGACGACGACGGACGGAATGCCCAGTTCGCGGGCGCGCTCGACGGCCCGGCCGATGATCAGCTGGTGTCCGCGGTGCACGCCGTCGTAGGAGCCGATGGTGACGACGCTGCGTCCCCAGTCCTGGGGGATGTCCTCCAAGCCACGCCAGCGCTGCACTGTGACCGCTCCTCGCCCGAACCTGTGTACGTGTGTATGTCGATTACGCAGGTCTAAGACTGCCATGCTCACGTCCCGCCGCCTGCATCGGCATCGGCATCGACGGGCGTGATGTCTCCAACGCCTCGACCGTGCGCCGGGCGCTCGGGCCCACGACCGCCGCCCACTCCTGCGGGGCGTCGGCCAGCCAACGGGTGACGAGGGCGGCGAAGCCGGGCACCTCGCGGGCGAGCTCGACCAGGCCCCGGTCGAAGCGGGCCGCGCCTTCGGGGGTGCGGACCAGCAGCATCCCGGTGCGGTGGACGAGTGCGCGGGTACGGATCTCGGGGCGGCGCTCCGAGCCCACGGCGGCGGCCCGGAGCAGGGCCTCCAGCACATCGGGGTTGCGGCCGGTGACCTGCTCGAACTCCAGCAGGACCTCCAGCAGCTCGGCCCGCAGCGGCCGGGAGTCCGCGCTGCCGGGCCCGGCGAGGACAGCGGCGAGCGCGGCGCGCACCGGAGGCGGTGCGGGGCGGTCCCGGAGCAGCCCGGTGACCAGGGGCAGCAGCAGCGCGCGGGCGGCCGGGCCGTGCTCCAGGCGGAGGTCGACGTACTCGGCGGCGGGCGTGCCGTCCTCGGGGTGGGCGTCGATGTACTCCCGTACGAGCCCGGCGACGTGCAGCGCGAGCGCGGGCGTGTCGAGGCCGGCCAGGGCCCGCAGCACCGCTCCCCCGCCGTCGCCGGGACGGGCCAGACGGGCGCGGAGGGCGGCGAGGACCGGCTCCTGGTGGGCCGCGAACACCTCGGCGAGCAGTTCGACGGGGAGCCGGGGGTCGCCGGCGGCGAACGCGCGCAGGGCGCCCGGGAGATGGCGCCTCCTGGCCTCCGGGTCGCGGACGAGGAGCGTGTGGGCGGTGGCGTGCAGCTCGGCGTCCTCGGGGCGCCCCAGGAGGATCTCGGCGGTGGAGCGCAGCAGGGCCCGGTCGCCATCGGCCGTGACCCGCTGCTGGAGGAGTCCGGCGTAGCGGGCGGCGGCGGAGCGGCGGGCCGGGCGGTCCTCGTCGCGGGCCCAGCGCTCGACGGCCCGGCAGAGCGCGGTGGGCTCGTCCTCCGCGAGGGCGGCGAGCAGCTCCCCGGCGCGCTGGTGCGGGGTGGCGATGAGCGCGTCGGTCAGGCCGTCCAGGTCCAGCTCGCGGCGGGCGTACAGCAGGGCCTGCGCGGCGGCGGCGACGGTGGGGCGCAGCGGTACGTCCGGGGCGTCGGGGCCCACGAGCAGCGGGCGTTCGTCGGTGAACCAGCGGCACAGCAGCGGCTGGACGGCCGGGGCGTCGAGGGCGAGGCGGCGGGCGACCGCGTCCAGATACCGTTCGTCGCCGTCGGTGCGGGGCAGCCCGTCGGCGGGCGCCAGACGGCGGAGCAGGTCGATCCGGTCCTCCTCGGGCAGCCGGAGCCGCCGCCAGAACCAGGGCCCGAACTCGCCGTACGCCCCGAGGTCCCCGGGTCCTTCGGGGGCGGCGGAACGGCGGGTGATGCGTCCGGCGAGGACCCGCAGGACGCCGAGATACGGGCGGGCGTCGGGCACCCGGAGGAGGCTGCCGCCCAGCAGGTGGGCCGCCCACCAGGCGGCGTCCTCGTCGCGCGGGCCCTCGTCGGTCCAGAGCCGGTCCAGCGCCTCGATGAGGTCGGCCATCCGGTGCGCGAGGGCGGCGGTGCCCTGGCGGCGGCCGAGGAGCACCATCGCCTGGATCACCGGGCCGATGCGGTGCCGGGGCACGGGCAGGCTGCGGGGTTCGCCGGAGTCGTGGGGGTGCGGTGTGCGGTCCGGGGTGCCGCTCCCCCGGTGCCAGCGGTGCACCAGGGAGCGCAGGGCCGCGTCCAGGTCGAGGTGGGCGCCCTGCACCCAGTCGCCGAGCTCCTCGTGGGCGAAGCGGTAGCCCGCCCCGGCGGGGACGAGGAGGCCCTCGGTGAGCACGGCGGAGGCCCAGCCGGTGCGCCAGGGGAAGATCTCCTCGAACGCCGCCCGGTCCAGCTCGCCCTGGCCCGGGCCCAGACAGCGGCGGGCCGCCTCGTGGACCTGGCCCGCCACCCGCGCGGCCAGCCGGCGCACGGCCGCGCCGCGCGGCTGTTCGTCGGCGGCGGCGGCGATCCGGACGGCGGCGCGCACGCACAGCAGGTCGAGGTGGGCGCCGAACACGTCCTCGGTGTCGGGGCGGCCCGGCACGCCCGGCGGCAGAGCCTCGCGGACCTCGGCGAGGAGCCTCAGGGTCAGCGGGTGCCGGTCGTGGCCGGGGGCCAGGGCGGTGGGCGGGATGCCGTACGCCTCCTTGGCGCTCTCGGCCTGCTCGGGGGTGAGGTCGGCCAGCCGCAGGGCGGGCGGCAGCCGGCGGGCGGGGCGGCTCGGGCGGTACAGGGCGCCCGGGGGCCAGAGGGCGCCCGCGGTCTCCCAGTGCTCGGGGCGGCAGGCGACCACGAGCCGGACGGCGTTCTCGCGGAGCCAGCCGAGAGTGCCGCGCGTCCAGTCGGCCAGCCGGTGGGCCAGCAGCGGCGGCATCTCCTCGGGGCCGTCGAGGACCACCAGGAGCGGGTGCCCGGCGTCGACGGCGAGCCGGGCGACCCGCTCCGGTGTGGCCGTGCTCATGTCGCCGTGGGCGCCCGCCGCCGTGACGATCCGGGCGGAGCGGGTGAGCGTACGGCTCGCGGCGTCCGCGATCGAGACGTCCTCGGCCAGCAGGTCCGCGCCGCGCAGCCAGAGCGTGGGGGCGGGCGCGCCGCCGTCGGCGCGGCGGGCGGCGAGGGCGGCCAGCTCGGTGGTGCGGCCGGTGCCGGGTGCGCCGACGAGGCCCAGAACCAGGCCCGTACCGGCGGCGAAGGCGGCGAGCTCGGCATGGACGTCCGCGCGCTCGACCGGCGCGGTGCGGGCCTCCGGGCCGTCCGCCGAGGCGACGGAGGTGGCGGTGAGCTGGAGGGCCCCGGCGAGGTTGAGGTGGGGGCCGTAGGCGGGGGCGACGGCGGCGTTGCGGCGGAGCAGGGCGTCCAGGGTGTCGTCCGCGCCCCGCGTGATCGGGAGCGCCAGGCCGGCCGCCTCGTGCGGGGCGGTGAGCGTGGTGCAGAGGATGCCGAGGACCGCGCCGGTGGCCGGGTCGGTGACCGGCCCGCCGATGGCCGCGCCGCCGGAGCGCAGGGCGTCGCGCCCGTCCGTGCCCAGGGCCAGCTCCAGAGCGGCGGGGACCGGATGGCCGACGCCGTCCGATGCGGCGTACGTGGCGGGGGCGGTGCCGAGCACACGGGCCTCGCGCCGCCCGTGGGCGGCGATGTCCACGTAACCGCCGGGCTCGGCGCGGTCGCGTCCGGCGATGGGCAGCGGCTCGGCGTCGAGGGCGTCGGGGCCGCCGGTGCGCAGGAGGGCGAGGCCGAGGGCGGGCAGCGCGGTGATGTCGTCGGGGGCGACGGTGCAGGTACGGCCACCGGTGCCGTGGAGGAGCAGCGGGCCCGGGGAGACGACGGCCTGATGGGCGGTGACGACCGTGCCGCGCTCGTCCGCGACGAATCCCGTCCCTCGCGGCCGGCCGGCCTGATCGCAGATCTTTACCAGCTTCGACCGGTCCCCACTGCCCATGGTCCGACGTTAGGCCGCCGGTGATCTCCCGGAGCGCGCGGACGGGGAAAGCGCCCCCTGCGCCCCCGGCATTCACTCCGAGCGCCCGTCCAATGGGGTGAATAAGCGTGTCCCCCGAGGAGCAGGGATGGTGCCGGGGAGGGGAAAAGGGTGGAGCGGGCACCGGTTGGGGGGGTGGTGCCCGCTCCACGACAAGCAGTCGGCGCGTAGGCCCGGGGGTCAGGCGAAGACGGCGAGGCTCTTGGCCTTGCCCTTCTCCTCTTCCACGAGCACGAGGAACGCCCCGTCCGGCCCGAAGACCGCGACCGGCCCCGGCGGGTACGTCGGCATGTCCAGCCGTACGCCGTTCAGGAGCAGCTTGGCGCGCTTCTCGTCGACGTCCCAGCGGGGGAAGGCCGCGCCGGCCGCCTCGGCGACCGGCATCACGATCAGCTCCTCCTGGTGCTGGTCCAGCGTGCGGGCCGCGTCCAGTCCGTACGGGCCGACCCGGGTGCGGCGCAGCGCGGTGAGGTGGCCGCCGACGCCGAGCCCGGCGCCGAGGTCCCGGGCCAGCGCGCGGATGTACGTGCCCGAGGAGCAGACGACGGAGACGACCAGGTCCACGACCGGGGTGCCGTCCTCGGCGACGGCCTCGCGGACGTCGTACACACGGAAGGAGGAGACGGTGACCGGGCGGGCCGGGATCTCGAACTCCTCGCCCCCGCGCACCCGCGCGTAGGATCGCTTGCCGTCGATCTTGATGGCGCTGACCTTGGACGGCACCTGCATGATCGCGCCGGTCAGCGCGGCCACCCCGGCGTCGATGCCCTCCCGGGTCACCCCGGAGGCATCCGTGGACGAGGTGATCTCGCCCTCGGCGTCGTCGGTGACGGTGTCCTGGCCGAGCCGGACCGTGCCGAGGTACTCCTTCTCGGTCAGGGCGAGGTGGCCCAGCAGCTTGGTGGCCCGCTGGACGCCGAGTACGAGAACGCCGGTCGCCATCGGGTCCAGCGTGCCGGCGTGGCCGACGCGTCGCGTACGGGCGATGCCGCGCATCTTGGCGACGACGTCGTGCGAAGTGAAGCCGGACGGCTTGTCGACGATGACAAGGCCGTCCGGCGTGATGGTCTGCTCGGTCATGCGGAGGCGGGGCCCTCGTTCTTGTCGGTCGAGCCGGGGGTCTCCGCCTCGTCGTCCTCGTCCTCGGGCTTGCGGTACGGGTCGGCCTCACCGGCGTACGTCGCTCCGGTGGAGACCTGGCGCACCTCCGCGTCCTTGGCCCGCGCCTTGTCGAGGAGGTCCTCGATGGTGCGGGCGTTGTCCGGGAGGGCGTCCGGCACGAAGGCCAGGGTCGGCGTGAACCGGACCCCGGTCTGCCGGCCGACCTCGGAGCGCAGAACGCCCTTGGCGCTCTCCAGCGCGGCCGCGGAGGCCGCGCGCTCCTCGTCGTCGCCGTAGACCGTGTAGAAGACCGTGGCCTCCCGCAGGTCGCCGGTGACCCGGGCGTCCGTGATCGTCACGAATCCCAGCCGCGGATCCTTGATTCGCCGGTCCAGGGTCTCCGCGACCACGACCTGGATGCGATCGGCCAGCTTGCGGGCCCGCGCGTTGTCGGTCACCGGTCCGTCACTCTTCCTTCTGATTTCGCTCGACTGTCAGTCTTCGTCACTGTGCAGCCGCCGTCTCACCGACAGCAGCTCCACCTCGGGTCGTCCCGCGACCAGCCGTTCGCAGCGGTCCAGCACGTCCGTGAGGTGTCCGGTGTCACCGGAGACCACGGCAAGGCCGATCTCGGCCCTGCGGTGGAGATTCTGTCCGCCGGTCTCGGCCACGCTCACCGCGTACTTGCGCTGGAGCTCGGCGACGATCGGGCGGACGACGGAACGCTTCTCCTTCAACGACCGTACGTCGCCGAGGAGCAGATCGAAGGACAAGGTCCCCACATACATGTGTGTCCGGATGTCCCGCCGGTTCGGGTTCGTGCCCCGCCAGAGCTTGCCGGGGACACCAGAACCGTACCGGAACGGCCGGAGCCGATCGACGGAAATACGACCCGTCGACCGGCTCCGACCGTGGTGGAGGGGGTGCGGGAGCGGACTCCCACACCCCTTCCGAATACCAGCGGATCCTTGCGGACCCGAGGTGGATCAGCCTCGCGGCTTCTCGCGCATCTCGTACGTCGCGATGACGTCGTCGATCTTGATGTCGTTGAAGTTTCCGAGGTTGATACCGCCCTCGAAGCCTTCGCGGATCTCGGTGACGTCGTCCTTGAAGCGGCGCAGACCGGAGATGTTGAGGCTCTCCGCGATGACCTTGCCATCGCGCAGCAAGCGCGCCTTGGTGTTGCGCTTGACCTCGCCGGAGCGGACCAGCACACCGGCGATGTTGCCCAGCTTGGACGAGCGGAAGATCTCGCGGATCTCCGCCGTGCCGAGCTCGACCTCTTCGTACTCCGGCTTGAGCAGGCCCTTGAGCGCCGCTTCGATCTCTTCGATCGCCTGGTAGATGACCGAGTAGTACCGGACGTCCACGCCCTCGCGCTCGGCCATCTGCTCGGCACGCCCTGCGGCGCGCACGTTGAAGCCGATCACGATGGCGTCGGAACCCGTCGCCAGGTTGATGTCCGACTCGGTGACCGCACCCACACCGCGGTGCAGGATCCGGATGTCGACCTCTTCACCGACGTCGAGCTGGAGCAGCGAGGACTCGAGAGCCTCCACCGAACCGGACGCGTCGCCCTTGATGATGAGGTTGAGCTCCTGGACCAGACCGGCCTTGAGCGCCTCGTCCAGGTTCTCCAGGGAGAACCGGACGCCCTTGCGGGCGAAGTTGGCGTTGCGCTCACGGGCGGCGCGCTTCTCGGCGATCTGACGGGCCGTACGGTCCTCGTCGACCACCAGGAGGTTGTCGCCGGCACCGGGGACGTTGGTGAGACCGAGCACCAGGACGGGGGTCGACGGACCCGCTTCCTGGACGTTCTGACCGTTGTCGTCGAGCATCGCCCGGACACGGCCGTACGCGTCGCCCACGACCACCGTGTCACCGATGCGCAGCGTTCCGCGCTGGACCAGGACGGTCGAGACGGCACCGCGGCCGCGGTCGAGGTGGGACTCGATCGCGATGCCCTGCGCGTCCTGCTCCGGGTTGGCCCGCAGGTCGAGCGAGGCGTCGGCGGTGAGGACGACGGCCTCCAGGAGGGACTCGATGTTGAGGCCCTGCTTGGCGGAGATGTCGACGAACATGGTGTCGCCGCCGTACTCCTCGGCCACCAGACCGAACTCGGTGAGCTGACCGCGCACCTTGGTCGGGTCGGCGCCCTCGACGTCGATCTTGTTGACCGCGACCACGATCGGCACCTCGGCCGCCTTGGCGTGGTTCAGCGCCTCGATCGTCTGGGGCATCACACCGTCGTTGGCCGCCACCACGAGGATCGCGATGTCGGTCGACTTCGCACCACGGGCACGCATGGCGGTGAACGCCTCGTGACCCGGGGTGTCGATGAAGGTGATCTTCCGGTCCTCGCCGTTGACCTCGGAGGAGACCTGGTAGGCACCGATGTGCTGGGTGATGCCACCGGCCTCGCCCGCGACGACGTTCGTCTTGCGGATCGCGTCGAGGAGTCGGGTCTTACCGTGGTCGACGTGACCCATGACGGTCACGACCGGCGGACGCGAGACCAGAGCCTCTTCGCCGCCCTCGTCCTCGCCGAACTCGATGTCGAAGGACTCGAGCAGCTCGCGGTCCTCCTCCTCGGGGCTGACGATCTCCAGGACGTAGTTCATCTCCTCGGCGAGAAGCCGGAGCGTCTCGTCGGAAACGGACTGCGTGGCGGTGACCATCTCGCCGAGGTTCATCATCACGGCGACGAGCGACGCCGGGTTGGCGTTGATCTTCTCCGCGAAGTCGGTGAGCGAGGCGCCGCGCGACAGCCGGACGGCCTGTCCGTTGCCGCGAGGCAGCATGACGCCGCCGACCGACGGGGCCTGCATGGCCTCGTACTCCTGGCGCCTCTGCCGCTTCGACTTACGGCCACGACGCGCCGGACCGCCGGGACGGCCGAACGCACCCTGTGTGCCACCGCGGCCACCGGGGCCGCCGGGACGGCCACCGAAGCCGGGACGACCGCCGAAGCCGCCGCCGCCACCGGGACGACCGGCGAAGCCACCGCCACCACCGGGACGACCGCCGCCGCCACGACCAGCCGGGCCCGCGGCAGCCGCCGACGCCGGACCGCAGGCGCGGCGCGCACATGCGTGTCCTCCTCCGAAC
>NZ_JBHXJG010000138.1:0-19428 GCF_042723425.1 Streptomyces sp. NPDC058375
CCGCCCGCCGGCGGCGCGGGCCCCCCCCCGGTCGCGGGGGGCCTGCCGCGCGGCGCCCCCCCCCCCCCCGGCCCCCCCCCCCCCCGCCGGGGTACAGCCCCTACTGCTACTTCTTGCGACGGCGACCGCCGCCACCGCTCTTCTGCGCCTTGCGGCGCTCCGCACGCGTCATACCGTCGGCAGAACCGGACCGCGTGTCACCGGTGGTGTCGTCGTTGGCGAAGTCGCCCTCGACGACTCCGCCCTCGCCGTCCACCGTGGGAGCGGAGAAGTGGAGCCGGTCCGGCCGCTGTGGGGCCTCCAGGCCCTTGGCGCGGATCTGCGGGGCGGCAGCGGCGCCCTCCTTCTCCAGCGAGGTGCGCTCGGCGCCGTCCTGTACCGGAACCTCCTCGACCTGCTGCTCGACCTGGACCTCCAGGTTGAACAGGTAGCCGACGGACTCCTCCTTGATGCCCTCCATCATGGCGTTGAACATGTCGAAGCCCTCGCGCTGGTACTCCACCAGCGGGTCCTTCTGGGCCATGGCCCGCAGGCCGATGCCCTCCTGGAGGTAGTCCATCTCGTAGAGGTGCTCGCGCCACTTGCGGTCGAGCACCGAGAGGACGACGCGTCGCTCCAGCTCACGCATGATGTCGGAGCCGAGGGTGTTCTCGCGCTCCTCGTACTGCTCGTGGATGTCGTTCTTGACCGACTCGGCGATGAACTCGGCGGTGACGCCCGCCAGGTCCCCGGCCGCCTCCTCCAGCTCCTCGACGGTGACCTTCACCGGGTAGAGCTGCTTGAAGGCGCCCCACAGCCGGTCCAGGTCCCACTCCTCGGCGAAGCCCTCGGCGGTCTCCTGCCGGATGTAGTCGTCGATCGTGTCGTCCATGAAGTGCCGGATCTGGTCCTGGAGGTCCTCGCCCTCCAGAACGCGGCGGCGCTCGCCGTAGATGACCTCGCGCTGCCGGTTGAGCACCTCGTCGTACTTCAGGACGTTCTTACGCGTCTCGAAGTTCTGCTGCTCGACCTGCGACTGGGCGGAGGCGATGGCGCGGGTGACCATCTTGTTCTCGATCGGGACGTCGTCCGGGACGTTCGCCATCGACATGACGCGCTCGACCATCTGGGCCTTGAACAGGCGCATCAGGTCGTCGCCCAGCGACAGGTAGAAACGGGACTCGCCCGGGTCGCCCTGACGGCCGGAACGACCGCGCAGCTGGTTGTCGATACGGCGCGACTCGTGGCGCTCGGTGCCCAGCACGTAGAGCCCGCCGAGGTCCTTGACCTCTTCGAACTCCGCCTTCACGGCCTCCTCGGCCGCCTCCAGCGCGGCGGGCAGCGCGGCCGCCCACTCCTCGACGTTCTCCACCGGGTCGAGGCCGCGCTGGCGCAGCTCCGCCTCGGCGAGGTCGTCCGGGTTGCCGCCGAGCTTGATGTCAGTGCCTCGGCCGGCCATGTTCGTCGCGACGGTGACGGCGCCCTTGCGGCCGGCCTGGGCGACGATCGTCGCCTCCCGGTCGTGCTGCTTGGCGTTGAGGACCTCGTGCTGGACGCCGCGCTTGGAGAGCTGCTGCGAGAGGTACTCGGACTTCTCGACCGAGGTGGTGCCGACCAGGATCGGCTGGCCCTTCTCGTGCTTCTCGGCGATGTCGTCGACGACCGCGGCGAACTTCGCGACCTCGGTGCGGTAGATCAGGTCCGACTGGTCGGCGCGGACCATCGGCCGGTTCGTCGGGATCGGCACCACGCCGAGCTTGTAGATCTGGTGGAACTCGGCGGCCTCGGTCATCGCCGTACCGGTCATGCCGGAGAGCTTGTCGTAGAGGCGGAAGAAGTTCTGCAGGGTGATCGTGGCGAGGGTCTGGTTCTCGTCCTTGATGTCCACCCCTTCCTTCGCCTCGATCGCCTGGTGCATGCCCTCGTTGTAGCGGCGGCCGGCGAGGATACGGCCGGTGTGCTCGTCGACGATCATGACTTCGCCGTCGATGACGACGTAGTCCTTGTCCTTCTTGAACAGTTCCTTGGCCTTGATGGCGTTGTTCAGATAACCGACGAGCGGGGTGTTCACCGACTCGTAGAGGTTGTCGATGCCGAGCCAGTCCTCGACCTTGGCGACGCCGGACTCGTGGATGGCCACGGTCCGCTTCTTCTCGTCGACCTCGTAGTCGCCGGTCTCCTCGATGCCCTTGAGCTGGTTGCCCGCCTCGCCCTTGGTGAGACGCGTGACCAGCTTGGCGAAGTCGCCGTACCACTTCGTGGCCTGGTCGGCCGGGCCGGAGATGATCAGCGGCGTACGGGCCTCGTCGACCAGGATCGAGTCGACCTCGTCGACCACGGCGAAGTTGTGGCCGCGCTGGACGAGCTCCTCCTTGGACCACGCCATGTTGTCGCGGAGGTAGTCGAAGCCGAATTCGTTGTTCGTGCCGTACGTGATGTCGCAGGCGTACTGCTCACGACGCTGGGCCGGGGTCATGTTGGCGACGATGCAGCCGACGGTCAGGCCGAGGAACTTGTGGACCCGGCCCATCATCTCGGAGTCACGCTCGGCGAGATAGTCGTTGACCGTGATCAGGTGCACGCCCTTGCCGGAGAGCGCATTCAGATACGTGGGCAGGGTGCCGACGAGGGTCTTGCCCTCACCGGTCTTCATCTCGGCCACATATCCGAGGTGCAGGGCGGCGCCGCCCATCATCTGGACGTCGTAGTGGCGCTGTCCGAGGACGCGCTTCGCGGCCTCACGGACCGTGGCGAACGCTTCGGGAAGCAGGTCGTCCAGGCTCTCGCCGTCCGCGTACCGTTCCTTGTACTCGTCGGTGAGCGCCCGCAGCTCGGCGTCGGAGAGGTTGACGAAGTCCTCTTCGATGGAGCTGACCTGGTCCGCGATGCGGTGCAGTTTGCGCAGGATCTTGCCTTCGCCTGCACGCATGAGCTTGTTGAAGACGGACACTGAGGCTGGTCTCCTTGCCGGTCGGGCCTGGCACTGGGTCGTGTAATGGACTCTGGCGCGGGCACGGCAGGTGGGCCCCACCGCAACGGCCATCGTAAGCGAGGACACCACCGCGTCGGGAGGGCTGCCGTCGCGTGGACCTCGCCGCACCCTTACAGGACAACGGTCCAGACGCACGGAAGGTGCCGGGAAGCCCGAAAAGTGCTCGCATCACGGCAGCGGGCTCACGAGAATCGGCCCATGGAGCCGATCACCCTCACCACGGAACGCCTGCTCCTGCGGCCCTTCGGCCCGCAGGACACGTACCGGGTGCACGCCGCCTGTCAGGACCCGGACATCCAGCGCTGGACGGTGATCCCCTCCCCGTACCGCCTCACCGACGCGGAACTGTTCACCACGAAGCTCGCCCCGGCGGGCTGGCAGGACGACTCCTCCTACGGCTTCGCCCTGATCCTGCGGGAGACCGGGGCGCTCGTCGGGGCGCTCGGCATCGACCGCCGCAGCCGTCCGGGGACGTACGAGGTGGGCTACTGGTCCACCAAGGAGCACCGCGGCCGCGGCTACGTCACCGAGGCGGTGCTCGGCTCCGCCCGCTGGGCCTTCACCTCGCTGGGGGCGGACCGGCTGGAATGGCGGGCCGAGATCGGCAACGTGGCCTCCCGGGCCGTCGCCCTGCGGGCGGGGTTCCGGCTGGAGGGCGAACAGCGGTCCGGGCTGCTCAACAAAGGGGTGCGGCGCGATGCCTGGACGGCCGCCCTGCTCCCGTCCGACCTGGGGCTCGCGGGCGCCCACCCGTACGTCCCCGAGCGGCACGCGCCCCAGCCCGGCGGGGCCCCGGATTCCGGGCGTTGACCGACCTGGCCGCCCGTGATCCACGGGCGGAATCCGGGGCCGGACTGTCAGTGGCGCCGTCTAGGGTTCGACGTATGACGCCTGTGCCTCCTCCCGCAGTCGAACTCTCCGCCGACCAGGCCCGCCGCATCGCGCTGCGCGCCCAGGGCTTCCTGGGGGCTCCGGACCGCCGGGCGGGGGTGCCGGGGGTGCTGCGCCACCTCGGCGCGGTCCAGCTGGACACGATCTCGGTGCTGGCCCGCTCGCACGAGCTGATCCCCTACGCCCGGCTCGGCCCGGTGGGCCGCCGGACGGTGGAGGACGCCTACTGGTCGGGCGGCCGCACCTTCGAGTATTGGTCGCATGCCGCGTGCATCCTGCCCGTCGAGGAGTGGCCGCACTTCGCGTTCCGCCGCCGCGCCTACCGCTCCCGCCCGCACTGGGGCCACGATCTGCCCGACGGCGTCTACGACACCGTGATCAAGCAGCTGCGCGACGAGGGCCCGCTGACGGCCACCGAGCTGGGCGGCGCGAAGAACGGCGGCGAGTGGTGGGACTGGTCGGCGTCCAAGGTCGCCGTCGAGCGGGCCCTGATGTACGGCGAGGTGGTGTGCACCGAGCGGCGCGGCTGGAAGCGGATCTACGACCTGGCGGAGCGGGCCATTCCGGAGGCCCTGCTGCACGACGGGCTGAGCGACGCCGAGTGCCGGCGGCGGCTGGTCGCGCTGGCGGGGAAGTCCCTCGGCGTCGGCACCCGCAGCGACATCGCGGACTACCACCGGCTGAAGGGCGAGGAGTTCGACGCCGTGGTGGCGGACTCGGGCCTGATCCCGGTCGTGGTGGAGGGCTGGGCGAAGCCGGCCTGGGCGGACCCGGAGGCCCTGGCGAAGGAGCCGCGCGGCCGCCACCGTACGACGCTGTTGTCGCCGTTCGACTCCCTGATCTGGGAGCGGGCGCGCACGGAGCGGATCTTCGACTTCACGCACCGGCTGGAGGCTTACGTGCCCAAGCAGAAGCGGATCCACGGCTATTTCGCGATGCCGTTGCTGGCGGGCGGGAAGCTCCAGGGCCGGGTCGACCCGGCGCGCGAGGGCACCACGCTGGTCGCCAAGCAGGCATCGCTGGCCGGCCCCAAGGCGGTGGTCCCAATGGCCGAGGCCCTGGTGGAGGCGGCCGCCTGGGTGGGGTGCACGGACATCCGGGTGGACCGGGTGGACGCCCCGGAGCTGCGCGAGCCGCTCAGGACGGAGATCGGCCACGCGCTCCAGCGCGCCTACCGCTGAGCGGCTGCCCGCGCCGACCGGCTACCTGATCTCCAGGATCTTCTCGCGCATGGCATAGACCACGGCTTCCATCCGGGAGTGCAGCTGCAGTTTCTCCAGGATGTTGCGGACGTGGTTCTTCACCGTGTTCTCGGAAATGAACAACTCCTTGGCGATATCCCGGTTGTTCATGCCGGTCGCCACGAGTTTCAGCACCTCCAGCTCGCGTTCGGTGAGCCGGGGCGCCGGCACGAGCCGCCGCTCGTCGGTGCGCTGGATCATCGATTTGAATTCGGTGAGCAGCTTGGAGGCCATGGAGGGGCTGATCTGGGACTGCCCGTCGGCGACCGCGCGAATGGCCGTGGCGACCTCGTCGGTGGAGATCTCCTTGAGGAGATATCCGGTCGCGCCCGCCTTGATCGCCTCGTAGAGGTCGGCCTCCTCGTCGCTGATCGTCAACATGATGATCTTCGCGCTGGGGGCCACCTCCTTGATGGCGGTGCAGGCCTCGATGCCGCCGCGCTTGGGCATCCGGACATCCATCAGAACGATGTCGGGCAGCAGGTCGGCGGCCTTGTCGACCGCCTCGGAGCCGTCCCCGGCCTCGCCGATGACCTGGATGTCCTCCTCCTGCGCGAGGACGATCTCCAGACCCCTGCGGAAGAGCGCGTGGTCATCGACCACGAGGACCCTGATGGGCTCCTTGCGTGAAGCGCCGTCCGCTTCGGTGCCGGCATACGCGCCGGTGTCGTCGTCGGAGTCATTCGCATCGCGCACGGGCCCGAAGGTGTCCGCCATCGTTCCTCCCCCTGAAGGCCACGGCCTGAAGTGTCGGTCGTTCGCCAACGGCACCTCACGGAACACCGATTGGCTCGGTCCGCCATGATTCCATGCCCGGGCCCCGGCACGGTGGTCCTGTGCCCGTACGCGGGTGCCCCCGGTGGCGTGAAAACGCCCCGGGGGCACCCCGCCGATGCAGCCTCAGCCGCCGAGCGCACCGCCCGCGCCGCCTGCTTCGTCCGCGGCAAGCGGGTCGGTCCTCAGGTGGATGACGCCGTAGTCGTAGGCGTGTCGCCGGTAGACGACGCTGGGCTCCTTCGTCTCGGAGTCGACGAACAAGTAGAAGTCGTGGCCGACCAGTTCCATCTCGTAGAGCGCCTGGTCGAGCGACATGGGTGCGGCGGTGTGGGTCTTCTCGCGCATCACGAGCGGCCCTTCGCCCTGCACTTCGAGCGAGCCGATCTTCGTGGTGGGGACGGGCGCCGGCGACTGGTCGCCGACCAGCTCACCGTCCTCGTCGAACGAAGCTACGCCGGGGACGACGTCCCCGACCTCGGCAGCCGACAGACGGCCGTTGCCACGGCGGCTGTAGCGCTTGTCGTGCTGCTTGCGCAGCCGGGCCTCCAGCTTTCCGGTGGCCAGGTCGAGCGCTGCGTAAGGGTCGCCCGCCGCCGCTTCCGCCCGGATGACCGGTCCCCGGGAGCGGAGCGTGATCTCCACCCGGTCGGAACGGTCGGCCTGACGGGGATTCGGCTCCTTGGACACCTCGACGTCGAGGCTGATCACCTTGCCGTCGAACTTCTGGATCTTGTCCAGCTTCAGCTTCTCGGCCACGTGCTTGCGGAACCGCTCGGGCACCTCGGTCTTGCGGCCCTTGACGACGATGTCCACGCAGAACTCCGTTCCCGGATCGCCCCGCTCAGCGGCGGAGCATCTCCCTTTTGCACCAGGCCCCGGAGATCACCAGGGCCTCGGACTCGGTGGCTTTCGCCTCCTCCTCCCCCGCCGGAAGGGTCGCAACCCCACCGACTTTGCGTGCTTCTCCTACCGGTGAGTTACCTGCCCGAAACCTGATGGTGCATTCATCGAGGTCCGGCATTCACCGTTCCTCACAACCGAACATAGCCTGCACAGCGGGGTCTCGGCACCCGCTACTGGCACGTACCTCCATTCAGGGGGTATTGCCCTCTCATTACCTGCAACGATGCAGGTTCTCGGTCAGTTCCGGTTTATTTCGAAGGCGGAGGGAGAGGCTGCCACGACCGCCGCCCGGCACCCTCCGTGCACGGAGGGCTCCCGACCGGCGTCGCACGCCGCGCCGACGGCCCGTGCCGCCTCCGCCAGCGTCGATCCCGTCGTCAACAGATCGTCGACCAGGATCACCCGGCCGTGACGGAGAGGGCCGTCCCGGAGGAGTCGCCCGCCCTGCGCCGTCAGCGCCAGTGCGCCGGCCAGGTTCGCCCGCCGTTGCCGCGCCCCGAGCCCCGACTGGTCGGCGACCGCGCGCCGCTGCCGGAGCAGCGGAAGCACCCGGGCCGGCAGACCCGCCCGCCGCAGCTCCCGCGCGGCCGTGGCGGCGATCCTGCGCACCGGGTCATGGCCGCGCGCCGCGGTCGCGGAACGCGCGGAGGGCACGGGGACCAGCAGCAGAGGCCCCGCGAGCCGCGAGGCTCCCGCACCGCCCGGCTCCCCCATCCCGGCCCGTACGCAACCCGCCAGGGCCCGCCCGAGCGCCCCCGCCAACCCGAGTGCCCCGCGCTCCTTGTGGGCCAGCAGAACCGCGCGTACGGCGTTCTCGTACGGCGCGGCCGCATACACCGCCGGAAGCCCCGGAGGCCGGGGCGAGGGCCGGACCCGGCGGGCGGGGCCGCCGTGCAACGCCGCCCGGCAGACCGCGCACAGCTCGGCACGAGGTCTGCCGCAGCCGGCGCAGGCCACCGGCAGCAGCAGCCCGGACAGCTCCTGCCACACGTGCCGCATGACCCCACTGTGCCGGGCCCGCCGGGACCGGACCACCCCTGTGGAAAACCCCGGAGGCTCGGGCGGAACCGCCCCCGGCTACCGGATCAGCCGGGGTAGACCAACGACGTGCCCTTCTTGAGCACCGTCTGCCAGTTGTCCCCCGGCGAGAGCCTCACTATGCCGTCGCTCACGGTCTCCGCCATCAGCGGAAGCAGCTCGTCGTCCGCCGCGGCGACCGACTGGACCTGGTTCACGCCGGGAAGCGCCCCCGAGGCCGACGTGGAACCGTCCGCCTGCACGTAACGCACCTGCTGGACGCCGCCCTCCTCCTTGCCGACCACCACCAGACGGCTGCGTCCCGACCAGGAGATGGCCGACACGTCCGTGAGCTGCGGTGCGGCCTGGCGCAGGTCCTCGACCGAGATCTCGGGCGCCACGGAGGATCCCCGGCGCTCGACCCGGCCGATGTTCAGCGTCGTACGGCCGTCCTTCGTCAGCAGCAGAGCGATCCGCACCCCGTCCGCGGACATCCGCAGCTCCTCGATCCGGCCGCCGTCGAGGCCGGGCACCCGGACCTCCTGCGGCTCGCCCGTACCTCCGGCCAGCCGCAGCAGCCTGGGTCCTGCCGGATCACGGTCGGCGACCCACAGGTCGCCGCGGCCGTCCCAGCTCGGCGGCGACAGCCGGTCGGCGGCCTTCTTCGCCGCGCTGGTGACGAGGGGCTCGGCCAATTCGCCCTCCGTCTCCAGGGAGGACACGTAGAGGTGCTGCCCGTTGGAGGAGATCGCGGCGGCCCGCTGTTCGTCCCGGGCCACCCCGACAGCGCCCATCGGGACGGCGCCCGCGCCGAGGGGGCCGCCCACGGGCTCCGGCGTTCCGGTGCCGTCGGTGGAGCCGGGGATCCGCTCCACCTGCCCTTTCTCGTTGATGAAGTACTGGCTGTCGGCCCCGTCCGAGCCCTGGTCGGCGGAGAACTCCGGCGCGTCGTCGGCGTCCAGTGCGCAGAGCCGCCCCTCGCCGCCCTCCAGTTCCACCTTCTCGACCCGGGCCGAGGTCAGGTCCCGGAGCGTGTACAGCACCTGGGCGGCCATCATCCGGCAGGCGCTCCGGCCCACCGTGTCGGCCTTCTGGTTGAGCGGCACCTTCAGGACGTTCTGATCGTCCGGCGCCAGCGCGGTGACGCCCTTACGCAGGGCGGTCCCCGTGGGGAACCGGGAGTCGACCACGGGCCGCAGCCAGTTGGTCGGTCCGGCGAGCAGCGTCCTGACGGTCTGGGTGGCGGTGTCCATGCGCGTGACCGGATCCGTGCGGTTGCGTACGTAGACGGGGTCCGCGACGAGCGTCGACCGGCCGTTGGTGCGCCCGGTGGCGTAGTAGTACTTGTTCACGGAGCGGTAGAGCCGCTTGAAGTCGGACTGCCCGAGGACCAGGCCGTCCGGCACGATGTCGATGCGCCACTCCTTCTTCCCCTCCGCCACCTGTTCCAGCACCAGATGCAGGGTCTGGGAGTAGGCGGTGGGCGCGAGCGGCTGGTAGGAACTCTGGGCGTCGACCGCCGCGACCTTCTCGCCGGTCAGCGTGTAGGTCGTCTCCCGGTCCCGGGTGGCCCGGTTGTCCTCGTCGTGGAGCAGGGGGCCGCTGCGGTTGGGGGCCTGGGCCAGGACCGTGGTGCTCCCGCTCGGCTGCCAGGTGCGCCGGGCATCGGCGCTCAGATACTTCCGCGTGGTCGCGAACGCGGGATCGTCGCTGGTCATCGACTCCAGGAAGCCGTCGACGATCTCGCTGGGCGGCGCGCCGTCCCGGGGCGCCACCGCGTACACCTGCACCTGGGAGTCCCCCGGCTGCGAGGCGTCGACCGCCTTGACGTCCCCGGTCACCGGCATCGAGCCGCATCCGGCCAGCACGACGATGCCGCAACCGAGCAGCGCGGACTTCCGCACCGCCCGTCCGTGGCCGCCCGGACGGCGGTCAGTACCCACGAGTGGTGTCCTCCTGGTCGGATTTCTGTACGCCGCTGCCCACGCCACCGGGGCGTTCCGGGGCCTGGCGCGCCACGACACGTGCTCCGTTGCCGGGCAGCGCGGCGGGATGCACCGACGAGGGCGCGCCGCTACGGGCGACGGGCCCATGGCCGGGCACGGGCAGCGGCGGACGCGCACCCGCGCCGGGCTGGGGCGGCACGGACATCAAGCGGTGATCGCCCGACGTACCCGACCCGGCCTCGTCGCGCTCCCGGTTCTCCCGGTTGCGCCGCGAGTCCTCGGGCTCCAGCGGTATCGGCGAACCGCGCAGGGGCTCGTCCGCCGTACGCGGCAGGGTCAGCCGGAACTGGGAGCCGCCGCCGGGCTCGCCCCAGGCCTGGAGCCAGCCGCCGTGCAGCCGGGCGTCCTCGACGGCGATCGACAGGCCGAGACCCGTGCCGCCGGTCGTGCGGGCCCGCGCCGGGTCGGCGCGCCAGAACCGGTTGAAGACCCGGGTCGCCTCGCCGGGCTTGAGCCCGACCCCGTAGTCCCGGACGGCCACGGCGACCGCGCCCTGGGCCACGCCCATCCGCACCACGACGTCCCGGCCCTCGCCGTGCTCGACGGCGTTGACCACGAGGTTGCGCAGGACGCGTTCGACGCGGCGGGCGTCGGCCTCGGCGATCACCGGCTGGTCGTCGCCGACGACGAGGATCCGGGTGCCCTTGCGCTCGGCGAGCGGCTCGGCGCCGCCGATCACCCGGTGCACCACGGTCCGCAGGTCTATCGGCTCGGCCTCCAGGGCCGCGGCGCCCGCGTCGAAGCGGCTGATCTCCAGCAGATCGGCGAGCAGCGACTCGAACCGGTCGAGCTGGTCGCCCAGCAGTTCGGCGGAGCGCGCGGTGACGGGGTCGAAGTCGGCCCGTGCCTCGTGGATGACGTCGGCGGCCATCCGCACGGTCGTGAGGGGGGTCCGCAGCTCGTGGGAGACATCGGAGACGAAGCGCCGCTGCATCCGGGAGAGCTCCTCCAGCTGCTGGATCTTCAGCTGGAGGTTCTGGGCCATCTTGTTGAAGGCCTCGCCGAGCCGGGCGATGTCGTCCTCGCCGGTGACCTTCATGCGTTCCTGGAGCTTGCCGGCGGAGAGCCGCTCAGCGATGCCGGCCGCCATCCGCACCGGTGTGACGACCTGCCGCACCACGAACCAAGCGATGGCCCCGAGCAGCACGACGACGAACAGTCCGGCGGTCGCCAGGGTCGTCTTGACCAGCGTCAGGGACTTCTCCTCCTGCGTGAGCGGGAAGAGGTAGTAGAGCTCGTAGGGCTGCTGATCGATGTCGTAAAGCCGCTTGCCGACGACGAGCCCCGGCTGCGACTCGTTGCCGTACGAGTACCGGATCAGGGAGTACGTCTGGAAGGCGCCCTGTCCCTTGCTCACGTTCTGCCGCAGGCGCTCGGGCACGCTGGACGCCTCGACGCTGCCGGAACCGCGTGCGGCACGGCTGCCCGCCCCCTCGGTCACGGAATCGGCGCTGAGCGCCACCACGTTGAAGGCGTTCTTGCCGCCACTGGCGAGCTGGTCGACGAGCTCGGTGCGCCAGGAGGTGCTGCCGGTCATGCCGTCGGCGCCCTCGCTCCCCTGGCCGCCGGGGGCGAGGGGAGCGTTCGCCTTCTCCTGGGCCGCGGCGAAACCGCCGGCGGCTTGGGTCTGGGCGGCCTTGCCCTTGGCGTCGAGCAGGCCGTTGCGCACCTGCCCGATGACGACGAAGCCGAGCAGCAGCACGACCCCGATCGACATCAGAAGGGTGCCCGCGACGACGCGGAGCTGCAGGTTGCGCCGCCACAACCGGACGGCGGGCAGCAACGGACGACGCACCCACCGCATCAGCAACCGCGGTACGGGCCCGCCGGGCGTCCGGTCCTCGAACAACCGGCCGCCCTGCAGGAAACGGCTCATACGTGAAGCCTTCCGTCCCGGGCCGGCAGCCCGCTCCGTACGGACTCCCGGCTCCCCGGGCCCCGGAGCAGCACTGCCTCGGGCCATCTCAGCTCGGTCCGGCCTTGTAGCCGACGCCTCGGACCGTCACCACGATCTCCGGCCGTTCCGGGTCCTTCTCGACCTTGGAACGCAGACGCTGGACATGCACATTCACCAGGCGAGTGTCGGCCGCGTGACGGTAACCCCACACCTGCTCCAGCAGGACCTCACGGGTGAAGACCTGCCACGGCTTACGGGCAAGCGCGACCAGCAGGTCGAACTCCAGCGGAGTCAGGGCGATCGACTGCCCCTCCCGCTTCACGGAGTGGCCGGCCACGTCGATGACCAGGTCACCGATGGTCAACTGCTCCGGCGCGGGCTCTTCGGACCGCCGCAGACGTGCCCTGATCCGGGCAACCAACTCCTTAGGTTTGAACGGCTTGACGATGTAGTCGTCGGCCCCTGATTCCAGGCCGACCACGACATCGACAGTGTCGCTCTTGGCAGTGAGCATGACGATCGGCACACCGGACTCGGCCCTGATCAGCCTGCACACCTCGATGCCGTCCCTTCCGGGCAGCATGAGGTCGAGCAGCACCAGGTCCGGCTTGGCCTCACGAAATGCGGCCAGTGCCTTGTCGCCGTCCGCTACGAACGACGGCTCGAAACCTTCTCCACGCAGCACAATCCCGAGCATCTCGGCCAGTGCGGTGTCGTCGTCGACGACAAGGACGCGTCCCTTCATAATCGACATCATCCCATTAGCTAATCGTTACCTGCGATGACCTGGCACACAGCTCCGCCAGTCCGACCCCCGTGACCGGGGAAATCGCGCCCTCCTCGGTGACGATCGCCGTGATCAGTTCCGGCGGTGTGACGTCGAAGGCCGGGTTGTACACCGGGGCTCCGAGGGGTGCGACGACGATCCCGCCTCCACCGTCGGCCGAGAGATCCTGCGGCGATGTGAGCTCCGTCACTTCCTTCCCGGAACGCTGCTCGACGATGATCGATGTGCCGTCCGGGGTCTCCAGGTCCACGGTCGTCGTCGGCGCGACCACGATGAAGGGGACGTGGTGGTACTTCGCGAGCACGGCCAGCGGGTAGCTCCCCACCTTGTTGGCCACCGAGCCGTCCGCGGCGATGCGGTCGGCGCCTATGAGCACAGCGTCGACCTCCCCCGCCGCGAGCAGGGACCCCGCCGCGTTGTCCGTGAGCAGGCTGTACGCCAGACCGTTCCGCGCCGCCTCGTACGCGGTCAGCCGGGCCCCCTGGAGCAGCGGCCGCGTCTCGTCGACCCACAGCCGTCGCAGCCGCCCCTGCCGGTGCACCCGCAACGCCACCGCGAAGGCCGTCCCCTCGCCCCCGGAGACCAGCGCCCCGGTGTTGCAGTGGGTCAGCAGCTGGTACGCACGGCCCGGCAGCAGCTCCTCCAACAGCGCCTCGCCGTACTCGGCCATACGCCTGCTGGCCTGCGCGTCCTCCCGGTGCAGTGCCCGCGCCTCGGCCAGCGCCGCCGACGCAACCGCCTCGTCTCCCTCCCCCTTCCCGGCCGCCTCCCAGTAGGCCGCCGCCACCCGCCGCACCCCGTAACCGAGGTTCACCGCGGTGGGCCGCGCCCCCTCCAGCAGTCCCGCCGCCTCCACGACGTCGAAGCCCCTCGCCGCCGCGAGCGCCACCCCGTAGCCCCCGGCGATCCCGAGCAACGGAGCCCCGCGCACCGCCAGCGTCTGGATTGCCCGCACCAGCGCGGGCACATCGGTGCACACCAGCTCGACCTCCTCGGCCGGCAGCCGCGTCTGGTCGAGAAGCACCAGCACGGGGCCTTCCGGAGGCTCGTCCCAGCGGAGTACGGAAAGCGCGGGAGGCTCGAAGCCCACCGATGATTGCGCGTCCTGATCAGCCATCTGTCCAGTCTGCCCGGTGAGGCGCCCGCATATGAAGGCGCGAACGAGATGGAGCGGCTGGTCCGCCCCGGACCGGCGCGTGGCACGATGGCTGCCAACCTGCCGCCCCGATGAGCGGTCAGGACGGTGAAGGAGCGAGAATGAACGACTCTCCGGGCTGGGCGTCGCCCGGATCTGCCCCCTCCGACGGCAAGGAGACGGCGATCCCCCGCCCCTCCGACCCCCAGGACGGAAGCGGCCCGACGGGACAGTGGTCCTCCGAGCAGCCGCCCCCCGGGCAGTGGTCCCCACCGAGCAATCCCGGCAGCGGTCCCGGAGCACGGCCGCCCGCACCCGGCTGGGGCGGCGGCCCGCAGCGACAGGGCTGGGCAGGACCGCCCCCGGCCGCGAAGCCCGGTGTCATCCCGCTGCGGCCCCTGAGCCTCGGCGAAATCCTCGACGGCTCCGTGTCCGCCCTGCGCGCCCACTGGCGTACCGCACTCGGCTTCAGCCTGGCGGTCTCGGTGGTCACCCAGATCGCCGTCGTCCTCCTGCAGCGCTACGTGCTTCCGGAACCGACCTCCGTCGACCCGAACGCCACCGGCTCCGAGGCCCTGCGCCAGGCCACCGATTCGGCCCGCTCGACACTGCTCTCCCTGGCCCCGGCCTCCCTCCTCTCGATGATCGCCACGCTCTTCACCGCGTCGGTCGTCACCGTGGTCATCAGCCGCTCCGTGCTGGGCCGCCCCACCACGCTCTCCGACTCCTGGGCCGAAGCCCGCCCCCGCGTCCTCCCGCTGCTCGGGCTGACCGTGCTGGTCTCCGTGATCATGGTCGCCATCATGGCCGTGGGCATCGGCCCCGGCCTGTTGCTGGGCTCCGAGGCCGGTGCGGCACTCGCCTTCCTCGGCTTCGCCGCCGCCTGCGTCGTGATGCTCTGGCTGAACGTGAGCTTCGCCCTCGCCGCCCCCGCGCTGATGCTGGAACGACAGAGCATCGTGGCCGCGCTGCGCCGGTCGGCGAAGCTGGTCCGGGGCGCCTGGTGGCGAACCTTCGGGATCCTCGCCCTGACCTATCTGCTGACCTTCCTGCTGACGTTCCTCGTCTCCATCCCGTTCACCGCCATCGCAGTGATCGCCGACGGAACCGAGGCCAGCGACCTCTTCGGCAGCACCACCCCCTCCTTCGGCTGGTCCTTCCTGATCGTCACCGGCATCGGCGAAGTGATCGTCTCGACATTGATCTACCCCTTCGTCGCCGGCGTGATGGCCCTCCTCTACATGGACCAGCGCATCCGCCGCGAAGCCCTGGACCTCGACCTCGCACGGGCGGCGGGCTTGCCCGGCTACGGCGTCGACACCCCCAGGAGCTGATGCGGTGTCGGGGGCGGGGGGCATCACCACAGCACGGCAGGACACCGCGGCGGGCGACATACCCGTGGACACTCCACGTCTCCCCGCACGGGAGGCGGCCGAGAGCGAACTGTCCAAGCCGATGTACCACGAGAACGACCCGAACTTCCTCCAGCGCGCCCTGAACCGGTTCTGGGACTGGATCGCCGGAGTCTTCGACGCCGCCGCGGGCGCCGCCCCCGGCGGCCCTGCCGGACTCGTCGTCCTGGTCGTCGTCGTGATCGGCCTCATCGCCGCCCTCTGGTGGCGGCTCGGCACCCCGCAACGCTCCTCCCGGAGGGCGGACGCCCTCTTCGACAGCGACGGCCCCCGCAGCGCGGCCCAGCACCGCGCCGCCGCCGAAGCACACGCCGCGGCCCTGCGCTGGACCGAAGCCGTCCAGGAACGCATGCGCGCCATCGTCCGGTCCCTGGAAGAGCGTGCCCTGCTCGACCCCCGCCCCGGTCGCACCGCGGACGAGGCCGCAGCCGAAGCAGGCCGCACCCTGCCCGAGCACACCGCCCGACTGCGCGCCGCCGCCCGGAGCTTCGACGACGTGACATACGGGGGCCGCACCGCGGACCAGCCGGCATACCTGGCCCTGCGCACCCTCGACCTCGACCTCGACGAGGCGAAGCCGCTACTGCCCGGAACCTCCCGAGGAGCGACCGGATGACCGCGGCGACCACCACCTCCCCCACCTCGACGGCGCCCACCCCCGGCCAGGTCTGGACCCGTACCCGAGGCGTCCTGGCCGTCGTCCTGATCCTCGTCGTCGCCGGCATCACGTTCGCCGTCGTACGCTCCGGAACGAACCACGGACAGCTCGACCCCCGCTCCGCTGACCCCAAGGGCAGCCGTGCCGTGGCCGAACTTCTCAAGGCACGCGGCATATCCGTCACCGTCGCCACCACTCTCGACGAGGCAACCGCCGCGACCGGACCCGACACCACACTCCTGGTCACCGGCCCCAACCTCCTGGCCCGATCCCAGCAGCTCCGGCTGGAGGAAGCGACCTCCGCCTCCCCGGGACGCACCCTCCTGGTCGCCCCGGGGCCCGGAGCCACGCACCGGCTCGCCCCCGGCATCCGCGCCCAGTCGCACCAGGCCCCCAGTGCTCTCGCCCCGGCGTGCGAGCTCCCCGTCGCCCGGCGGGCCGGCACAGCGGACATGGGCGGCACGCGCTACACGACGCAGGACCCCACCGCCGTCGCCTGCTACCCGAGCGCAGGCCTCCCCAGCCTGGTCGTCCTCCCGACCGGAGCGGGCGGCGACACTGTCGTCCTCGGCTCCCCCGACTTCCTCCAAAACGAGCGTCTCGACAAGCAGGGCAACGCCTCTCTCGCCCTGCAACTCCTCGGCTCCCGTCCCCATCTCGTCTGGTACCTCCCCTCTCTCACCGATCCATCCGTGACTACCGATGACGGCGCCCCCGGCGACGGGAACGAGGAACAGTCGGAGGGCGGAGCGAGGGAAGAGGCAGCCGCCGAGAGCAGCTTCCTCGACCTCGTCCCCTCCGGCTGGCTGTGGGGAACGCTGCAACTCGCCCTCGCCGCAGTCCTCGCCGCCGTCTGGCGGGCCCGCCGACTCGGCCCCCTGGTAACGGAGCGGCTGCCGGTGGCCATCCGCGCATCCGAATCCGCCGAAGGCCGCTCCCTCCTCTACCGCAAGGCCAACGCCCGCGACCGGGCCGCCGACGCCCTCCGAGCCGCCACCCGCACCCGCATCGCGCCCCTCACCGGTGTGCCCGCCCGTGACGCGCACAGCCCCGACGTCCTCCTCACCGCCGTGTCCGCACGCATCACCGCCGCGGACCGCGACCTCGGCGCCCTGCTCTTCGGCACGGCTCCCTCCACCGACACCGCCCTGGTCCTTCTCGCCGATCAACTCGACGCCCTCGAAAGAGAGGTACGCACTTCATGAGCGCCCCGACCCCCGAGCCGGCCGAGTCGGCCGAGCCCACGGTGCCCGCAGCGGCCCCCGTGAGGCCTGCGGAACCGGAGCCGTCCGACAGCGCCCGCGCTTCTTTGGAGGCTCTGCGCTCCGAGATCGCCAAGGCCGTCGTCGGCCAGGACCCGGCCGTCACCGGACTCGTCGTCGCGCTGCTCTGCCGGGGTCACGTACTCCTCGAAGGCGTGCCCGGAGTGGCCAAGACCCTGCTGGTCCGTGCCCTCGCCGCTTCACTCGAACTCGACACTAAGCGCGTCCAGTTCACCCCCGACCTGATGCCCAGCGACGTCACGGGCTCACTGGTCTACGACGCACGCACCGCAGAGTTCTCCTTCCAGCCGGGCCCCGTCTTCACCAACCTGCTGATCGCCGACGAGATCAACCGCACCCCTCCCAAGACCCAGTCCTCCCTCCTGGAGGCGATGGAGGAGCGACAGGTCACCGTCGACGGAACGCCGCGGCCCCTGCCCGACCCCTTCCTCGTCGCCGCGACCCAGAACCCCGTCGAGTACGAAGGCACCTACCCCCTCCCCGAAGCCCAACTGGACCGCTTCCTACTCAAACTGACGGTTCCGCTCCCCTCGCGGCAGGACGAAGTCGACGTCCTCACCCGTCACGCCGACGGCTTCAACCCGCGCGATCTGGCGGCCGCAGGGCTACGGCCCGTTGCCGGACCCGCCGATCTGGAAGCAGCACGCGAGGCCGTCGCGAAGACGACCGTCTCCCCCGAGATCGCCGGCTATGTCGTCGATATCTGCCGTGCCACGCGCGATTCCCCCTCACTCGCCCTCGGCGTCTCTCCCCGAGGCACCACCGCACTGCTGTCGACCGCCCGCGCCTGGGCCTGGCTGACCGGCCGGGACTATGTCATCCCGGACGATGTGAAGGCCTTGGCGCTCCCCACCCTCCGTCATCGCATCCACCTGCGGCCCGAGGCGGAAATGGAAGGAGTCACCCCCGACTCCGTCATCGCCTCAGTGCTCGCCCACGTGCCCGTACCCCGATGAGGCGGTGACCATGGCCCTCACCGGACGTACGGCGCTGCTGGCAGCCCTGGGGTCACTCCCCGTAGGCATCCTCGCTCCCAGCTGGGCCGGGATGCTCGCGGTCAATGCCCCGCTCTCACTGGCAATTCTGTGCGACTACGCCCTGGCCGCGCCAGTGCGCACGCTCCGATTCACTCGATCCGGCGATACATCTGTTCGACTCGGTGACGCGGTAGAAGCGCAACTGACAGTCACCAACACCTCGCGTCGGCGTCTACGCGCCCAGCTACGGGATGCCTGGCCCCCCAGCAGCTGGGCCTCAGGCACCGAACGCCGCGCCTCCCGTCACACGCTGACGATCCCCGCCGGGGAACGCCGACGCTTGGTCACCGTTCTGCACCCGACCCGTCGCGGCGAACGGCAGGCGGAGCGCATCACGGTCCGCTCGTACGGACCGCTCGGCCTCGCCGCACGCCAGGGGCAGCACCGGGCCCCGTGGACCGTACGGGTCCTGCCACCGTTCACCAGCCGCAAGCACCTGCCCTCCCGGCTCGCCAGGCTCCGGGAACTGGACGGCCGCACCAGCGTCCTGACACGCGGTGAGGGCACGGAGTTCGACAGTCTGCGGGCCTACGTGCCCGGGGACGACACCCGCTCCATCGACTGGCGGGCCACCGCACGCCAGTCCGCGGTAGCGGTCCGGACATGGCGCCCCGAGCGTGACCGGCACATCTTGATCGTCCTTGACACCGGCCGCACGTCGGCGGGGCGGGTGGGTGACGTCCCCCGCCTGGACGCCTCGATGGACGCCACGCTCCTTCTCACCGCTCTCGCCGTGCGCGCCGGCGACCGGGTGAGCCTCCTCGCCTACGACCGCCAGGTCCGAGCCCGCGTCCAGAGTAGAACGGCCGCGGGCAACGTCCTGCCCACCGTCATCAACACCCTGGCCACGCTGGAGCCCCAGCTCATCGAGACGGACGCCCGCGGCCTGGCCAACGCGGCTCTCACCGACGCCCCTCGCGGTTCGCTGATCGTTCTCCTCACGACGCTGGAGGCCGCCCCCATCGAGGAGGGGCTTCTCCCGGTGCTGCCTCAGCTCGCCCAGCGCCACACCGTTCTTGTGGCTGCGGTCTCCGACCCTCGGATCGAGGAAATGGCCGGCGCCCAGGGAACGGTCGACTCGGTGTACGACGCGGCAGCCGCCGACCAGGCCCAGGCCGACCGTCGGCGCACGGCCGACCGACTTCGGCGCCACGGCGTCGTCGTCGTGGACGCCACCCCGGACAACCTGGCTCCCACGCTTGCCGATACGTACTTGGCCCTCAAGGCCGCAGGTCGTCTCTGAGGTACCTGCGAAGACCGCCGGCTGTTGCAGAGCTCTCTCTGCTCGCCGCCGGTCTTGCCTGGCCCGGAACGCAGGAAAGCCCCGCACCATACGGTGCGGGGCTTTCCCGGAAAAATTGTTCGGCGGCGTCCTACTCTCCCACAGGGTCCCCCCTGCAGTACCATCGGCGC
>NZ_JBHXJG010000139.1:0-19357 GCF_042723425.1 Streptomyces sp. NPDC058375
GAGGAAGCCGGCCGTTCCGGACGTGCGGGAGATCAGCGGCCGTAGCCGTAGTCGCCGCCGTTGTCGTGGTGGCCCTCGGAGACGTTGGCGCAGGTGTTTCCGAAGGTCGGGTTCAGCAGGCCGATCACGTTGATCGTGTTGCCGCAGACGTTCACCGGGACGTGCACGGGAACCTGGACGGCGTTGCCCGAACCGACCCCGGGGGAGCCGGCGGCGAGGCCCTGCGCACCGGCGTCCGCGGACGCCATGCCGGCACCGCCGGCGATCAGGGCGCCGGTGCCGGCCATCACAGCGGCGACCTTCGTCATACGAGACATGGAGAACTCCTTGTAAAGAAGGGGGTTGTGCTGCGGACGCGAGGCCCGCACCCCCTGACAACGCGACAGGCGCCGGACGGTAACGGATCAGCTCATAGGTGATATCTCCGACGCCGCCGTCCGGCGTACGCCCCGGCGCGTCAGCGCCCGATCACCGGCAGCCCCGACAGCCGCTCGTGCCAGTCCCGCGCCGCCGGGAACCGGGCCTTCACGGTCTCCACCGCCCGCTCCCGCACCGCCACCTGCGACTCGCGCAGCCGCAGCAACGGCTCCAGACCCGGCCGGGCCAGCAGTAGCCGCTGGTTGACCACCGGCACCGGCCCCCAGTGGCTCTTGTAACGCTCCGCGCCGCGCAGCAGGCTCAGCACCGCACGCCCGCCGTCCGAAGCCTGCTGGGCGACCTCGCGCAGCAACATCGTCGACACATCGACCTTCCGCTCGCGCAGCGCCGGATCAGCACCGTACAGATAACCGCCCGCCAACCGCCCGGACTGCAACGACAGGTTGGACACCACCACCTCGCCGTTCAGCCGGAACTCGGTCATGGCCGCCGTACCGTCCCCCACCATCCGCCCCACCGACCGGATCAGATGGTCCGAGAACCGGGCCCGCAGATGCTCGGGGTTGACCGCCCGGCCCTCCCACTGCCGCTCGTGCAGCCGCAGCAGCGTGCCGATCGCGGCCGGCACCCCGTCCTGCGGGATCCGGTGCGCCTCGATGCCCAGGGCGTCGACCTTGCGCAGCTTGGAGCGCAGCCGCTGCCCCCGCGAGCCCGTCAACCGCGCCACGCGCTCGCCCAGCGGCTCGGCCGGCAGCTCCATGCACGTCGAGTCCGTGAGCCGGCTCCGGGCTCCCGGCCACCGCCCGAACAGCAACTGCGCCGACGCGTCCGGCCGGACCTCCCGCAGGTCCACCACGGTGTGCCGGGCCGCCCGGTCCAGACCGCGCCCCAGCGCCCCCACCGCGTATCCGGCCTCCTCCTCGTCCAGCAGGATGTCGAAGAAGTCGGAGACCGCCCCGCCCATCGGGACGAGCAGCGGCATCGGACGGTGCACCAGCATCAGCGGCGCCGCCCCGATCAGCCGCCCGGCCCGGCGGACCAGCAGCACCCGCAGCCGGCCCTCCTGACCGTAGGAGATCCACCACGAGTGCAGCCAGGCGTGGCTCTGGAACGGGGTGGCGGTGGCGCAGCGGCGGTGCAGCGCGTCCCACTCGTCGGCGAGCGCGCCGAACTCCCGGAAGTCCCGGCACAGGGTCACGGCCAGGCTGCCCGCCCGGTGCGCCGTCATCGGACGAGCTCCCGTTCGTCCTGGGCGACGTTGCCGCCCTCGGCCGTCGGACCGGGCACCTGGGCCGAGACGCTCCACCCCTCCCGGCGCGGCCGCACCAGCAGGACGAGACCGCCCAGGAGACCACCGGCCGCCGCACCCACGGCCGCGCCCAGCGGCACGGACGGCGACACCGGCTGGTCCGGCGTCATCGCATGGGTGAACTTGATCAGCTTCACCCCGGTGTCCTTGGAGACATGGCCGCTGCTCACGATGACGGCCTCGATGACCGCGTTGGCGATGTCGGCCGCCTTGTGCCGGTCCTCCGACGTCCCGGTCACGGCGATCATGGGGGAGTCGGGGGAAGTCTCCGACGTCACGTGCGACCGCAGTTCGCGCACCGGCTCGCCCGCCGCGCCCTGCGCGTACGAGAGGGTCGCGTCGCTCGTCGTCAGCCGACCGTACGACTGGGCGTACCCCAGCGCCGCCGAGGGGTCCGTCTCCCCTTCGGCGACCGCCATCGCATAGCTGGTGGCCTCGTACTGCGGCGCGGCGAACGCACCGTACGAGAGACCGGACGCGGTGCCGATCAGCACGGAGACGGGCAGCGGCCACCAGTGCGGCAGCCGGGTGAGGGCGGTGCGCAGCCGACGGACGACGACATGTCGCTGCTGCTCGGGTGAGTCGGTCATGAAAGGGCTCTCCGGTTCGGTGGGGCGGTGTCGAGGGCGTACGCGTACACGTCCATCAGGCGCTCGCTGCTGCGCCGGATGTCGTAGTGGCCGACGGCCCGGGGCGGCGGCCGGCGGTCCGGGCGGGCCTGTATCCGCTGCCGCAGCCGGGCCGTCAGCTCCTCGGGGCTCCCGGCGATCCGGGTCGCCCCCGGGGCGTGGGCGGCGGGCAGGTCGTCGATGGCCGGGCAGGCGTCGTGGAGCACGGGCAGCCCGGCGGCGAGCGCCTCCACGGCGGCCAGCCCGAAGGACTCCTCGCGGGACGTGGAGACGAAGACGTCCAGGGCGCTCAGCAGCGCGGGAACACCCGGAACCGGGCCCTCCCCGTCCTCGTCGCACTCCCCGAGGAACCGGATCCGGTCCACGGCCCCCAGGCGCAGCGCCAGCGTCCGCAGCGCCCCGGCCTCCGGCCCGTCCCCGGCCAGCAGCAACCGGGCCTCCGGCAGGGCGGCGACCGCGCGGATCAGCACGTCGAACCGCTTGCCCGGCACTAGTCGCCCCACCCCGCCGACCACGAACGCGTCGTCGGGAATGCCCAGAGCCGCCCGTACGGAGGCCCGCCGCTCCCCGTCGAAGCGGAACCGGTCCGCGTCGATGCCGTTCGGCACCAGCCTGATCCGGTCGGCCGGCACCCCCCAGTCCCGCAGCCGGCCGGCCACCGTGGAGGAGACGGCGACGGTCGCCGCGCCCAGGCGCTCGGTGGACAGGTAGAGGGCGCGGATGGACCGGGTGAGCGGGCGGCCCTCGATCTCGGCCCGCCCCAGGGAGTGTTCGGTCGCCACGGTGGCCCGCGTCCCCGCGAGGCGGGCCGCGATCCTTCCGTACACACAGGCCCGGTAGAGATGCGTGTGGACCAGGTCGTAGCGGCCGTCCCGGATCAGCCGGGCGAGGCGCCCGACGGCCGACACGTCCCGGTTGCCGCGCATGCCGAGGTGCGTCACCCGGATCCCGTCGGACCGCAGCTCGTCGGCCACCGCCCCCGGGTTGGTGAGCGTCACGACGTCGCACTCCACCGGCAGATGACGCAGCAGCAGCCGCAACTGCCGCTCGGCCCCGCCGACCCCGAGCCCGGTGATGACGTGCAGCGCCCTCACCGCGGGCCCCCCGCCCGCACCGGCGCGGCCGTCCGCGAGCCCGCACCGGGCACCGCCACGTGCCGCAGCCCGTGCCGCAGGTCCTTCGCCCACAGCCGCACCCCCCGGTCCGCCTGACTGATGTGGGTGCGGGGCAGTGCGAACCGGCTGAGCAGCGGACCGGGCGTCAGCGCGCACGCGTAGCCGTAGCCCGCCGAGCGCGCAGCCCGGGCGACCCGGCGGTCGAGGATGCCGTACGGGTAGCAGAAGCCCTCCGGAAGCCTGCCGGTGAGATCGCCGATCAGCTCCCTGCTGTCCGTGGTCTCGCGCCGCAGCTCCTCGTCGGACAGCCCCGTCAGGTCCTGGTGGTACAGGCCGTGCGAGCCGACCTCCATGCCCGCCTCTGCCACCCGCCGGACGTCGTCATGGGTGAGCAGAGGCTTGCGCGGGCCCAGCGGATCCCACTCGTTGACCCCGCCCGGCCGGCCCGGCAGGACGAAGACCGTGGCCCGGCAGCCGTGCTTGCGCAGCACCGGCAACGCCTCCTCCAGGAAGTCCGCGTACCCGTCGTCGAAGGTCAGCCCGACCAGCCCGCGCCGCCCGGCCGCTCCCGCGCCCAGCAGCTCCGACACGCCCACGCCCGTCAGCCGCCGGCTGCGGAGCCAGGACAGCTGCTCGTCGAGGCGCCGGGGGGAGACCGTGATGCCGTACGGATCGTCGCTCGGGTCCGTCACCGAGTGGTACGTGAGGATCCACGGCTGACGACGGATGTGCGGGCGGAGCCGGGACGAGGGAGCGTCGGCGCAATGTGCCGAGGATTCAGCGGCCATCAAGGAACCTCCGTCGGGTGAGTGCCAGCAGGGACACGACCTCGGGCGAACGCAGGGCGAGGCCGGTCAGGAAGAACACGGCGGGGACGAGGAGACACCCGGCAGCCAGGCTCAGCGCCGGATCGGGTAGGAGCGGGGCGCAGGCCCAGCCCGCCGCGCCCGCCGCCAGCGACGCCCCGGTGAGCCGGCCCAGCGAGAGCGCCACGTCTCGGGTCCGGATCGGCACCACCCGGGTGCCGAGGCCCATCAGGAGCAGCAGGGCCGAGGTGCTGATCCCGATCGCGTTGGCGGACGCGATGCCGTCCACGCCGAAGCGGTACGTCAGCGCGTAACCGGCCCCCATCGTGACCAGCAGCCCGGTGCCCATCGCGAACGCCGGGAACCAGGTGGGCCGCCCGGACGAGAAGAACGGCCGGCTGAGCGCGCCGACCAGACAGTGCCCGAGCAGCCCCAGCGCGTAGACCCGCATGACCTGGGCGGTGGAGGCGGTGTCGGCGGCGTCGAACGCGCCGCGCTGGAAGAGCACGTCGATGATCTGGGGCGCGTAACCGAGGACGACCGCAGTGCCGAGCAGCACCACCATCCCGGCGAGAGAGAGGTCCCGTTCGACCCGCCGCCGGGCCTTCTCGTGCTCCCCGGCGGCCATGGCCTGGGCGACGACCGGGAAGGTCACCGTGCAGATCATCAGCGACAGCACCATCGGCATCTGCGCGACCTTCTGCGCGTAGTTCAGATGCGAGATCGCGCCCGCCGGCAAGGTGGAGGCCAGGAACCGCTCCACCAGCACCTGGGACTGACGGCTCACCACGAACAGGACCACCGGGGCCAGCACCGCGAACCCCAGCAGGGGAGCGGTCCGCGCCGCCCGCCGCTTCAGCCGACCGAACCGCGGCAGCCGGGGCCGCGCGAGCGGCACCAGCCGCAGGAACATGGGCAGTTGAGTGAGGATCATGAGCACACTGCCGACCGCGACCCCCACCGCCGCGGCCCGCACGCCCCACACCGCGTGCAGGGCCAGCGTCATCCCGATGATGCCGAGGTTGTACGCGACATAGACCCCGGCGGGCGGCAGGAAGCTGCGGTGCGCCCGCAGCGCGGCGCTGAAGTAGCCGGTGATCCCGAAGGTGAGGACGGTGACCGCGGTCAGCCGGGTGCAGTCCACCGCGAGCCGCGGATCGGCGAGCCCGGGAGCGAGCACGCCCACGACCCACGGAGCCCCCGCCACCAGCAGCGCCGCGCCGCCGGAGAGCAGGAGGAACAGACGGGGGAGCGTGGCCGCCACCAGATCCCGTACGGGGTCGGCCTCCCCGTCGCCTTCGGCGGCGGCGCGACGGGTGAGGGCGAGGCTGAACGCCGGGACGAGGAGCAGTGCCATCCCGTCCTCGATCAGCAGCGTCGCCGCCATCTCCGGCACGGTCCAGGCGATCAGGAAGGCGTCGCTGGCGTCGCTCGCCCCGAAGTACCGGGCGATGGCCTGGTCCCGCACCAGACCGAGGACGGCCGCCACCACGGTCAGCACCGCCGTGCCCGCCGCAGCCCGGGCGAGGAAGGCCCCGAGCCGGGGCGCCTCACCGTTCGCCGTCTCCGGCGCGCCACCGGGGGAGCGGGGCCCTTCGGGTCCTGCCCCGGGGGCCGGGAGCAGCGGCGGGGCCGCTGCCGCGCCCGCCGGGCGGGCCTCGGCCTCGGTTCCCGTACCGGACTCGCTCATGCGGCGCTCACCCGCTCCGGCTCGGCCAGCGCCCACCAGGCGGCCAGCCCCAGCACGACACCGCCGAGCACCGTGGTGGGCCCGCCGATGTCCGCGTACAGGAAGTTGACGCTCTGCCAGGTCATCAGGGCCACCGCCGCCAGCCCGCAGTCGACGGCGGCGTGGCCGCGCGAGCGGGCGAGGACGAGCCGGCGGATCGCGCCGACCAGGATCGCCGCCCAACTGCCGACGAGCGCGGTCAGGCCGATGAGGCCCTGCTCGCCCAGGACGAGGAGGTACATGTTGTGCGGGGAGAGGAGGGCCTGCCGGCGGAACTGCTGGCCCGCCCCGGCGGTGTCACTGCCCGACGAAAGCCCGATCGAGGCGTGCCCGTCGCGGTGGTCGGGGAAGCCCTTGAGGCCCACCCCGGAGGCCGGCTGCTCGCGCCACATCGCGCCTGCCGCGCTCCACATCGCGTAGCGGTCGCTGACCGACCGGTCCGGGGTGCTGGTCACTTGCGTCACGCTGGCGGCCCGGTCCGCGATCATCGCGGAGCCGATGCCGAACCCGCCGACCAGCACCACCCCCGCCGCGCCCAGCACGGCCAGCGACGTCAGTGCCTGCCGCCGCCCGGTCAGCGCCAGGGCGACGAGCACCGCGGCGGCCGTGGCGATCCACACGCCCCGGCTGAACGACAGCGTCAGCGGCACGATCAGCGCGACGGCGAGGACGGCGGCGCACGGCCGCAGCCAGGCCGGGGCGCTCCTGGGCGTAAGCAGGGCGCAGGCCGCGGCGGCGAGCAGCCCGTAGGCGACGACGGTCGCCATCCCCATGACGTCGCTGGGCCCGAAGGTGCCGACCGCCCGGATGTCCTCGCCCATGTACGAGGCGCCGGTCCCGGTGACGTACTGATGGACGCCCGTGACGCCCTGGACGACCGCCAGGAGGACCAGTGAACCGGCGACGATCCGGAACCCGTACGCGTCCCTGAGCAGCAGGAACACCGCGGCCGGCACCAGGACGAAGACCTGGAGGTAGCGGACGAGCCCCGGCAGCGCCGCCGCCGGGTCCGCCGCCGTGACCGTGGCCACCGCGAAGCCCACCGCGGGCAGCCCCAGGACCAGCGCGGCGGGAGCGCTCAGCGGGCGGCGGCGCAGATACAGCAGCCGGCCCACGCACACCAGCACCGCGATGCCCGAGGCCACGTCGGCCGGGCCGCCGCCGCCCGAATTCCCGTACGGGAGGGCGGGCAGCAGGACGGTCGCGATCAGCGGCAGCAGCGGCCACCGGGCGCGCCAACCGGCCCACCGGGAACGGGAGACGGCGGGCCCGGCCGCCGGCGACGGGACGGGCGGGGTCAGGACAGCGGCCATGGTCAGCTGCCTCCGAGCCGGAACAGGGAGCCCGCCGTCCGCGCCAGCACGCACGCGTCCTGCCACAGCGACCAGGTCTCGATGTAGTGGTTGTCGAAGCGGGCCCGCTCCTCGATCGAGGTGTCGCCGCGCAACCCGTTCACCTGGGCCAGACCAGTGATGCCCACGGGCATCCGGTGGCGGGCCTGATAGCCGGGGTGGGCGCGGCTGAACTGCGCCACGAAGAAGGGGCGTTCGGGTCGGGGGCCGACCATGCTCATGTCGCCGCGCAGGACGTTCCACAGTTGCGGCAGCTCGTCGAGGGACGTCCGGCGCAGCATGCGGCCGACGCGGCTCATCCGCCCGTCGGACGCGACGTTCCAGCGGGTGGCCGACTCCTGGACGTCGGCGGGCCGCAGCGTACGGAACTTCAGGAGGACGAAGGGGCGTCCGTGCCGGCCGACCCGCTCCTGCCGGAAGATCACGCCCGGCCCGTCGGAGAGCCGCACGGCCAGCGCGCAGGCCGCCATCACCGGGGCCGCCACCAGCAGTCCGGCCGCGGCCAGGACGGCGTCCATCGCCCGCTTCACGCCGTGGCCGAGGGGACGGTCCGTCCCGTCGTGCAGCGGCTGGGCGGTGAAGCCCCACAGATGGTCGGGCCGGCCCGGCGCCGGGGGGCCGGCGACGACGCCCGGCCCGGTGATCAGCCACACCCGGCAGCCGTGCCCGGTGAGGAGGTTGAAGAGAGCGGCGCCGTCCGGGGTGGCCTCGGGCGGGGCCGTGAACACCGCGTGCCGCACGCTGTTCTGGACGACGGCCCGCCCCACCTCCTGGGGCGAACCCAGGACCGGCGGCGGCACCGGGTCGGAACCCGGCTCCTGCTTCTCGTCCCCGGCCGCCGGGACGGCGACCAGACCGACCGGCCGCAGCCCGTACCCGGGGTGGTCGTACAGCGCCGCCGTCACCTGACGGGCCAACGGGCCCTGGCCCACCACCAGGGTGGACAGCGGGCGGCGGACGGCGGCCCGCCGCCGCGCCCGGTGGACCGCCGCGCGCCCGGCACAGGTCAGCGCGGTCTGCGTGCCCGCCCCGTACGCCAGCACCGCCCAGCCGAACGCCTGCTGCGGGGCCCAGGCGTCCAGCACCTCCATGGTCACGTACCACTGGAGGAGGGTGAGACCGAGGAGCGCGGGCAGTTCGGTCAGGACCGAGGGGGACAACCGCATCCGGTACAGACCGCGCCAGGCGAAGAGCACCATCTGCGCCACCGCTTGGACCGCCATCAGCAGCCAGGGCCACGCGACCGGGACGACCACGGCGAACGTCACGGCCGGGGCCAGGGCGTCCGCGCACAGGAGCGGCGCGAGCCGGCCGTACCGCACGGCACGGCGCTCACCGGGCCGCACCTGCGCACCGCCGCCGCTTCTTCGCGGCGGATGAACCGTATGAGCCTGCACGGCTGTTGCCTGGCCTGCTCCGGGAACCGGTGCACTCTCCATCGTCATCGCTCGGTGCGCTTCCTCGTCGTGGGAGTCGTGGGACAGGACATGCCGACAAGTTCCTCGTACAGACCGGCAACCGCCCCCGCGGTCCGCCGGACGTCGAAGGCCGACCGGGTGTGGCGCAGGGCCCCGTGGGCGACGGCCTCGCGCAGATCCGGGTCGGTGAGCAGGGCGGTCAGCGCCGCGGCCAGTGCCGGCGGATCCTCCGGTGGTACGAGACAGTGCTCCTCGTGGCCGGGCGGCAGACTCTCCCGCGCGCCGTTCACGTCGGTCATCACGACGGCCCGGCCGCAGGCCATCGCCTCCAGCGGGGCCAGCGCCATGCCTTCCCAGCGGGAGGGCAGCACGAGGACGTCCGCCGCGTGGATCCACGGCCGCACGTCCTCGCAGGCACCGGTGAACAGCACCCCCGGCGGGGCCGACTCCACAAGCCCGGCCCGGTCGGGCCCGTCGCCCACCAGGACCAGCCGGGCCCCGGGCACCCGCATGCGCCGCCAGGCCCGCAGCAGGACGTCCTGGCCCTTCTGCCGGGTGAGGCGGCCGACACAGACGACGAGCGGGGCATCGGATGCGACCCCCTCCAGTAAGGGCAGGGAGGCGCGGGTCTCCGCCCGGACCGTGGGGTCGCCGGGGCGGAAACGGTCCAGGTCGATGCCGTTGTGGATGACCGACCAGCGGGCGGCGATGCCCGCCTCCTGACCGGTGCGGCGCTCCGACTCGCTCACGCACAGGATGTGGTCGGCCCAGCGCGCGCCGAACCGCTCCCAGCCGAGCGCGAGTTCCGCGGTGCGTCCGCCGACGGCCTCGAACGACCAGGCGTGCGGCTGGAACACCGTGGGCACCCGGCCGCGTACCGCGATCCGGCCCGCCAGGCCCGCCTTGGCGCTGTGGGCGTGCACCACGTGCGGGCGGCTCGCGCGGACGATCCGGCGCGCGGCCGCGACCTCACCGGCCAGCCGGGGCCCGGGGGCACGGGTGGCGGACCAGCCGCGGACCTCGGCACCCGCTGCCGCCGCGCCGAGGGCCAGCGGGCTCCCGGGGGGACAGGCCACCACGGGGCGCAGCCCGGCGCCGGCCTGGGCCCTGACGAGATCGGTGACGACCCGGGCCACTCCGCCGTCCACGGGCTGAACCAAATGAAGGACCGTCAATTGTCTTTCTTCAGTACGACGCATGTGCAGCACGCACGGCTCTCTTCGCTCAATCCGGTCAGTAAAGCCGAAGTGCACTTTGGCAGACATGTGGCGAAATCGTGCGCGTGACTCGCTCATACGACCACATGGGGATTACGCGCGAAGGGGGGCCGTTCGAGTGGCTGGGCAACGCATCGGCGCAGGGACGACAGCTCTTCGCCGGACCGGTGCCGAGAGGGCTTGCGGAGGGTTCTCGTACGGAATGGCGCGGGTGTTCCGTACGTATCCGGTGTATCCGGCCGCTTATACCGTCAGCCTTTTTCCGGCCTGCCGCACTCCGCCGATCGGCGTACTGGGTGGCGGCACCATCTACCGGTCGACTAGGCCGTTCTCGTGGCGGCCGAAGTGGTGGTGAAAGCAGAAGTGAAAGCGACGTTCTCGGCGCGGGCCACGATCTCCACCTCGTCGCCCAGAGCCCATTCTGCGACTCGTGACGCCATCGCCGCCGGAACCACGTCGCTGATGTCCGGCGCGGCCGGGATGTCGTACGTGGCGTGGGCGTCGTGCGGAAGGACGACCCGGTAGCCCAGCTCCAGGGCCCGGCGGGCCGTGGCGAGCACGCACATCTCCGACATCACCCCGCACACGGCGAGCCGCGGGACGCCCGCCGCCTCCAGGGCCGACTGCAGCGAGGTCTCCTCGAAGCCGTCGGCCTCGCTCTTGCGGATCACGGTCTCGGCCGGCCCGATGCGCACGGGGAGGTACAGCTCCCATCCGGGCGTTCCCGGCTCGTCCGGCTCCCCGGCCGGGCCGTCGTTCTGCAGGTGGACGACGAGCGCCCCGGCCTCCCGGGCCCGCCCGACCAGATCCGACACCCGGTCCAGCAGGCGGGTCGCGTCGGGCACGGCGGCGTCCCCCGCGACGAACGCCGACTGGACGTCGACGACGAGCAGGGCCGGGACGGGAGCGGGGAGGGCGGTCATGCCGGGGGCGTCCTTACGTCGTCACGGCGGCGGCCCCACGGGCGAAGGCCCGGGCCGGAGTCCATCGTGCCCGACGCCGACCACGGGTCAGCCGGTGCGGTCCACGAGATACGGGATCAGCGTCAGCAGATCCCCGCGCGCCCCCTCGGCCAGTGGCACCCGGTCCAGGCAGGCGCGGGCCGCGGCCAGGTGCTCGTGCGTCTCGGCGATCGTCGCCCGTCGCCCCCCGGCCTCGTCGATCAGCTCGGCCGCGCGGCGCGCCGCCGCGTCGTCGAGCGGCCCGGCGGAGGCGAGCAGCGCGTCGAGGCGCCCGGCCGCCGGATGGTCGGCGGACAGCGCCGCGAGCACCGGGTAGGTCTTCTTGAGCCGCCGCAGATCGCTGTGCACCGGCTTTCCGGTCACCTGCGGATCGCCCCAGATCCCGAGCAGGTCGTCCACCGCCTGGAACGCCACTCCCACATGCCGCCCCGCCAGGTCCAGCGCCTCGGCGGTGCTGGCCGGAGCACCCGCCAGCAGCGCCCCCAGGGCGGCCGCGCAACCGAGCAGGGAGCCCGTCTTGTGCGTGGCCATCGCCCGGTACTCGTGCGGCAGGACAGCCCCCGGTCCGGTCCACGGCCGGGACTCGAAGAGGAGGTCCTGTGCCTGGCCGCGCACCAGATCGCCCAGCGCACCCGCCAGTTGACGCACCGCCCCCGGTCCGCCGGGGCCCGGGGCCTCCGCCAGGGTGGAGACGGCCAGTGCGAACAGGGCGTCCCCCGCGAGGACCGCCGGGCCGGTGCCGTACGCCTTCCACAGCGTCGGACGGCGGCGACGGGTCTCGTCGCCGTCCATGATGTCGTCGTGGATCAGGGAGAAGGTGTGGATCAGCTCGACGGCGACCGCACCGAGCACCCCGTCCTCCCCGCTGCCGCCCGCGGCCTCCGCGCCGAGCACCGCGAGCGCCTGGCGGACCCCCTTGCCCTGTGATCCGGGGGCCGGTTCGCCGCCGGTCCCGGTCCAGCCCAGCGAGAAGGCCGCCGTCTCCGCGTGCCAGGGGTGCAGCCGGCCCACCGACTCCACCAGGGCCGGTCGGACCAGCTCGCGGCACCGGTCCAGTATCCGGGGCGCGCCGGCCCGGCGGGTCGTGGAGAGCGTCATCGGCGGTCGTCCCGCCCGTCCACCACGGCCTGTTCCACGCCGAGTTCGGCGTACGCCTTCTCGACCATCTCCCGGGCGTTCAGCAGCCCGATCCGGTCCAGCCGGCCGCGCAGTTCGTCCAGCTCGGCGGCGGTGGCGTCGCGGTCCCGGCCGAGCCTGGCCCGGGCCTTGACCAGGCCGAGCGAGGCCAGCGCCTCGCCCCGCGGCTCGTCCATCGCACGGAACTCGCCGAGCGCCTGCTCGTAGACCGCGCGCGCCTCCTCGTACCGCCCCGCGCGGAACAGCACGTTGGCCCGCATCTTGTGGTTGTACGCCAGGGCGCTGGAGAGGTTCATCTCGCGGCAGGTGACCTCGGCCTCCGAGAGCAGATCGAGAGCCCGGGCGGTCGCCCCGTCCCGGAGGGAAACGATGTCAGCGATGCCGCGCAGCGCCCAGTCCCGGCCCCGCCGGTCGTCCGCGTCGCCCGCCAGGACCGCCGCCTCCTCGAACATCTCCAGCGCCGTGTCCAGCGAGCCGGTGTTGCGGTGGATCTGCGCGATGCCCTCCAGCGCCCACACGGTGTGCCGGACCTCGCCCCGGGCGCGGGCCTCGGCCAGCAACTGCTCGTGCAGCGTCGCGACGGTCGCGTAGTCGCCCTGGATCCGCCCGGTCTCGGCGAGGCCGGCCAGCGAATAGCCGCGGGCGACCACGTCGCCGCCGCGTTTCCCCAGCTCCGCGGCGAGGCCGAGCAGCCGGAACGCCAGGCGCAGCGCCCCGCGTTGACGCGCCAGCGTGCCGCCGCTCCACAGCGCCCACGCCATCGCCCCGGTGTTCCCGGCCGACCGTGCGGCCCGGTAACTGGCCTTCCAGGCCCGGTCGGCCTCCGCGACCTGTCCGAGCCTGCGGTGCGCCTCGGCCACGGCGAGGCCGGAGCGCGCCACCTCCTCCTGCGAGCCGGAGAGCTCGGCCTGCCTCAAGTGGCGTACTCCCTCGGCCAGTACGTCGGTGAGGGAGGCGTTCACCGACATCTTGGTGAGAGCTCCCTGGTACTCGGGCGCCAGTGCCTTGGTCTGCATGGGTGCCTTCCGCGCGGTGCCGGGCCCGCACCGGCGTGCCTATACCCTCCATGTATACATGGGGGGTATAGTCGGCCGGTCGTACAGGCCCGGATCATGTGGGGGTTGGACGCCGCTCGTCACACGCGGCGAACCGTCCTGTCAGCGATCAAGACGGCAGCCGGGCGAGGAAGGTTGCTCGCCCGGCCAGCTCGTTCCGCTTTCGCTTCCGATTCTGTTCCCGCACCCGAGAGCGCGCGGAAAGGTCGTGGTCGCGCCGTTACATGCGGTCGCGGTCGTGCGGTCCTGCGCGCGTCAGGCCGCCGCCGCGGCTCGTGGAGGCCGAAAGGCGAGCCCTGGTCGTCACGGCAGAGCCGGAAGCCCCCGAACCGGGCGGCCGACTCCTCGTCGCCGCCCCCTGGATCCCCCTCGTCCACCGTGCCGCCCAGCTCGCGGATCTTCGCCACGGCGGCGCCCAGGTCGTCGACCCGGAAGAACACGTACGGCCCGGCGCCCGGGTCGCCTCCCGTCCGGCCGTCCGCCGTCCTGCCCCTACGCCCGCCCCGTGCGCCGCAGTCGGTGGCGCACCGCCCGCCGCGCCACCGGGCCGAGCTCGTCCAGCACCGCGGCCAGCTCGGCGAGCTGCTCCAGCGCTTCGAAGGCGCGCTGTGCCCCGGCGGGGTCGACGCCCTCGTACATCTCCAGGCCCACGAACGCCCCGGTCACGGCGCGCGCCAGTCCCACCGGATCGGTGAACTCGCCCAGCGGCGAGTCCGCCAGGATCCGGGTGAGGACCGTCTCGATCTCGGCGGTCCACAGGTCGAGCCCGGCCGCCGTCGCGGGCGCCAGCCGGGGCTGCGTCTGGGCTCCGGCGAGCAGCTGCGCCAGGAAGGCGACATGGCCGCCGGCCCGCTCCTCCTCGTGCAGCTCGCGCCCGCACCGCAGCAGCTCGGCGAGGGTGGTGACGGCGGCGAGCCGGTCGCGGTGGCGGGCCACCCGCTGCTCGGCGCCGTACCGGCAGGCCGCCGCCAGCAGTTCGTCGACCGAACCGAAGTGGTAGAAGACCAGCGCCTGGTTCACCCCGGCCGAGGCCGCCACGGAGCGGGCCGAGGTCTTGGCGATCCCCTGGGCGGCGAGGGTGCGCAGCGCACCCTCCAGAAGCTTCGTCCGGGTGTCCGCCCCCGCCGCGCTCCCCGTCACGCCCGCACCTCCTCGCGGACCGGGCGCAGACCGGCCCGTACGCCGTGGCGCAGGGCGTCGACATAGCGGGCGCGGAACGTTCCCTCGTACCCGAACAGCGGGCCGAAGCGGCGGTTGGTCACCGCGACCCGGATGCGGAAGCGGCCCGTCGCGTCGTCGAAGGACTCGCGGACCTCGGCGTCGCCCCCGATCAGATGAGGAACCCGCACATCGAGCGGCCCCTCGCGGAAGCGGTGCTCCCCGGAACGGATCAGCAGCGAGCCGTCCGGCTCCGCGGTGAGCCGCAGGTCGGTGGCCAGGTGCTGGTGGGTGCCGAGGTAGTCCAGCACGCAGGACCGCTCGGGGCTGTGCACCATCGTGGCGTCGAAGCGGCGTGGCCCGCCCGGCAGGGCGAACGTCCGGACGAAGGTGACGGTCTCCCGGCCGAAGGCATCGGTGTACGGCACGTTCTCGATGGTGAACGGGACATCGCGTCCGGCCCGCGGCACCAGGATGTTGCGCGTGGCGCCGAGCGCCAGGAACGGCTTCACGAACGCCCGACCGTGCCAGATCCGGTCCATGGAACCGCGTCCCACGCACGCCTCGCCGCTCTCCAGGCCCACCGAGAAGCGGCGGCGCAGCTGGGGGTGGAGCCGCTCGAAGTCGTCCCCCATCGCACGGGCGAATATCGAGGTCACGGGCGCTCCAGTCGGGCGAGGAGGGACGGGTCGGCGGCCGGGCGGCCCGGCGGTCTGCGCAGGCAGCGCCGGGCGGCCGGTGTGCGCGGGGACGGGGGCGCCAGCAGTGCGGCCAGGGCGGCCGGCAGCACCGCCGCCGGGCCGAAGGGGAGGGCCACCGCCACCAGGACGGTTCGCACCAGGACCTCCGCCAGGGCGTACGCCAGAGACCGGGTTGGACTGATGTCGCGCTCGCACCACAGCCGCAGCCGGTCGAAGGACCAGGCGGTCGCCCACCCCATCAGCGGCCGGAACACCAGCCGGTCCGCGACCGCGCCGAAGCGGCCCCAGCGGGTTCGGTAGTCGTACCCCGTCAGGAAACGGATGCCGCCTGCGGTGGGGACGTAACGCCAGTAGCCGCTGCCCTCGGCCAGCAGCGACAACCGCTCCGAGGAGGCGAACCGCAGCGCGGAGACCCGCTCGCCGTCCGCCCGCTCCCGCTCGCCCGCGCTCGTCCCGGTCCCCGACACGGTCAGGAAGGGCAGCACCCGGGTCGCGTACCGGAACCGCTGGGCGGCGCCCGCAGGGCCGGGCAGCGGGCTGATCTCGGTGAAGCGCAGATCCCACCGTTGATGCCGGGCGGGATCCTGGGTCCGGTCCCAAAGGCGCTCCGGATCGGTGCGGATCAACGCCTCTATGTAAAGCCCCATGCCTGCCCCCGGTCGTCACGGGTGGTTGAGCGAGTGCTCAAGTCCCCCAGTGCGCCAGGACGCTACCAGAAGGAGTTGAGCATTCGCTCAAATGCCCCCGAACGGCGGCCCCCGGCGCGCGAGGGGACCGCTGCCGGGCTCGAATGGACGGGTGACGGCGCCCCCGGACGACTGCCTCGCCCGCAACGAGTGGATCTGCGGGGCCTACCTCTCCAGCCGCCGCGAGATCCTGGTGGACGCGGTGCTGCAACATCTCCAGCTGACGGCCGCCTCGGTGGCCGTAGCCCTTCTGCTCGCCCTTCCCCTCGCGCTCGCCGCCCGCCGGTGGCGCTGGGCGGCAGGACCGGTGCTCGGGCTGACGACGATCCTGTACACGATCCCGTCCCTGGCGATGTTCTCGCTGCTGCTGCCGCTGTACGGCCTCTCCGCCGCACTGGTGATCGCCGGGCTCGTCCTGTACTCCCTGACGCTGCTCGTCCGCAACATCCTGGCCGGGCTCCGCGCCGTCCCCGAGGAGACCCGGCAGGCCGCGCGCGGCATGGGCTACGGGCCGCTGCGCCTGCTGCTCGCCGTGGAGCTGCCGCTCGCGCTGCCCGCCGCGATGGCCGGGCTGCGCATCGCCACCGTCTCCGCGGTCTCCCTGGTCACCGTCGGGGCGATCGTCGGCCACGGGGGGCTCGGCAACCTCATCTACTCCGGCATGAACACCTTCTTCAAGGCCCAGGTGCTCACCGCCTCCGTGCTGTGCGTCCTCATCGCCGTCACGGCCGACCTGCTGCTCCTGGGCGTGGGACGGCTGCTGACCCCCTGGACCCGGAGGCAGGCATGAACAGGTTCCGGAACGGGAGGCCGGCGTGAACACCCTCTCCGACACCTGGTCCTGGCTCACCACCGCCGCCCACTGGTCCGGGCCCGACGGCGTCTGGAACCGGCTCGGCGAACACCTCTTCCTCACCGCCGTCTGCCTGCTCATCAGCTGCCTGATCGCGCTGCCCGTCGCCCTCGTCCTGGGCCACCTCGGCAAGGGCGGCGCGCTCGCCGTCAACCTCTCCAACATCGGCCGGGCCGTGCCCACCTTCGCCGTGCTCGTCCTCCTGCTGCTCACCCCCATCGGGTCGTACGGCCAGTGGTCGACGATCATCGCGCTCGTCCTCTTCGCCGTGCCGCCGCTCCTCACCAACGCCTACGTCGGGATGCGCGAGGTCGACCGGGACGTCGTCCGGGCCGCCCGGGGGATGGGCATGACCGGCCGCCAGCTGCTGCTGGGCGTGGAGCTGCCGCTCGCCCTGCCCCTGATCCTCACCGGCGTGCGCATCGCCGCCGTGCAACTGGTCGCCACCGCCACCCTCGCGGCGCTGGCCGGCGGTGGGGGACTGGGCCGGATCATCACCGCGGGCTTCAACCTCGCCTCCACCCCGCAGGTAGTGGCCGGGGCGATCCTGGTGGCCGCCTTCGCCCTCCTCGTCGAGAGCCTCTTCGAGGCCGGGCAGCGGCTCGCCCCGCAGCGCGGACGGGGGACCGCATGAGCCGGGCCCGCCGGACCCTGGCGGCGCTGGCCCTCATCGCGGCCACCGCCTGCGCCTCCGCCTGCACCGCCGGTCCGTCGCTGGAGAACCAGGGCGAGGTCACCGCTCCGCCCGGCGACAGCAGGGAACTCACCGTCGGATCCGCCGGATTCACCGAGAGCGACCTGCTGGCCCAGATGTACGCCCTGCTCCTGGAGGACGCCGGATACACCGCCGACATCATCTCCGTGACCAACCGGGAGATCTACGAACCCGCCCTGGAGAACGGCCAGATCGATGTCGTACCGGAGTACGCGGCGACCTTCGCCGACTGGCTGAACGCCAAGGCCGAAGGCGCCGACGCGGAGCCCGTCGGCTCGCCCGACCTCACCGCCACCATGAAGGCGCTCCGCGCGCTCGCCGCCCCACGCGGACTGACCGTGCTCGACCCCGGCCGGGCCGTCGACCAGAACGCCTTCGCGGTCACCGAGGCCTACGCCGAGGAGCACGGCCTCAAGACCCTCAGCGACCTCGGCGCGGCGAAGCTGCCCGTACGGCTGGCGGCGGGCGACGAATGCGTACAGCGGCCCTACTGCGCCCCCGGTCTGCGCGAGACGTACGGCATCGACGTCGTCGCCGTCGACCCCAAGGGCGTCGGCACCACCCCGTCGAAGCAGGCGGTCCAGAGCGGGCAGGACCAGATGGTCCTGACCACCACGACCGACGCCACCCTCGACCAGTTCGGGCTGGTCCTGCTGGAGGACGACAAGAACCTCCAGAACGCGGACTACGTGGTCCCCGTCGTCAACCGCGCCCGCGCCGGGAGCACCGGGGTGCGCGACGCCCTCGACCGGCTCAACACCGTGCTGACCACCGCCGACCTGGCGTCGATGAACGAACAGGTCGACAGCTGGCGCAGGCTGCCCGAGGACGTCGCACGCGCCTACCTGGAGTCGAAGAAGCTCCTCCCGAAGGAGTGAGCCGCCCGACAGCTCAGGAGGCGGCCCAGCTCAGGAGGCGGGCGGGGCCGGGGGCCAGGGAACATCGGCCAGCAAGGGCAGGATGTGCTCCTCCTCGTAGTCGAGGTGGGCGGTCAACTCCTCGGTCATCGCCGTCAGTTCGGCGCGGAAGCGGTCCGGCTCCGCGACGGCGACGTCGGCCAGCAGGGCCGCGAGCGCCGACTGGAGGGCCCCGATGCTTCGGTGTTCCTCCCGCAGCCGGTCGAAGACGTGCCCCAGGTGGGGGTGGTAGCCCTCCATCGTCGGGAACATGTGGCCGTCCTCGGCCGTGTGGTGGAACTCCAGGGCCTGGCAGAACGCCAGGCAGCGCTGCCGGATCTGCAGCCCGAGACCGGGTGCGGGCGCCTCGCCGCCGCTTCCGTGGCCGGCCCGCGCGGCGAAGTGCGCCTCCGTCTCCGCGTGGACGTGAAGGAGTTGGGCGCGCAGCCAGGTGTGCACCTCCACCAGCTTGTCGGCGAGCGAGGTGATTGCGGGGGCCGTCGCGTCGGGGTCGGGAAGTTCCAGGACCACGACCGGCAGCACCCGATCCGTCGCGTCCTGGTAGTCGGCGTACCCGGGCGCTTCGGCGACGACCCGGGCGAAGAGTTCGTCGCGTCGCGCCCCTTCGGCCGGTACGGCGAGGGACTCGAACTCCTCGTCCCCCAGCTCGACCGTCACGGTGGGACGGGCGAGGAGGTTGTGGTACCAGTCGGGGTGGAGCGGTGCGCCGAGGTTGGAGGCCACGACGAGGAGCCGGCGGCCGTCGCGGACATGGCCGAGCGGTGTCGTGTGCGGTGCGCCGGAGCGGGCGCCGGTCGTCGTGAGCAGGAGGAGGTCGGAGCCCGCGAAGGGGCCGCCGACCTTCCCCCGGTTGGCGCGGAATTCGGCGATGACGGACTGCTGGAAGGTCTGGGGCATGGAGGTTCTGGGTCTCCCGGAAGGAATGCGGGCAGGCGAGGGCCCGGCGTCGCGGGGATGCCTGCCGCGAGGTGTACAAGGGCAGAGGCGCTCAGAGGCAGGAGGTGCTCAGAGGCAGGGGGCGATGAGTTGACTCATGGCGTCATCCCTGGAAGAAGGTGCTGGCTTGACTGCCGGCCGGCCCAGATCTCTTTGGCCGACGTCACGCTGCACGTGTCCCATCACATCCCGTGCGGTGCGGATCTGTCAACGCGAGGACGGGAGACGCGAGGACGGGTGACGCGAGGACGGGTGACGCGAGGACGGGCAACGCGAGAAAAGCG
>NZ_JBHXJG010000140.1:0-19172 GCF_042723425.1 Streptomyces sp. NPDC058375
GCCACGGCGGCCCCGGCGGAGCGCCTTCCGGCCCGGGCGGTCCGGGTGCGGGCGGTCCGGGCATGGGCGGTCCCGGTGGTCCGGGTGGTCCCGGCTCCGGTGGTCCGGGTGCCGGCGGCCTCGGCGGTCCCGGTGGCCCTGGCGGTCCGGGCTCAGGCGGCCCGGGTGGCCCGGGCGGCCCCGGCACGAGCGGCCCCGGCGGTCCCGGCATGGGCGGCCCCAGCGGCTCCGGCGGTCCCGGTGGCCCGGGTGGCGTGTCCGACGGTGGTGCGGGCCGCTCGCGCCCCGACCTGCCGTACTTCTCGGACGCCCCGCAGCCCGGCGGCGGGCCGGGCGCGCCCGGCCCCGGCCGCAGTGCGCTCGACGCGTACGGCACCGAGCCCCCCGGCGGCGGCCCGCATGCCACCCCCGGCCCCGGAGTGCGTACGCCCGGCCCGGCCGGCCCCACCACGGGACCGGTCACCGGCACCTCCTCGCTGACCCCGAACCTCGACGGCGTCCCGGGCCTCGGCGGCCCCGGCCCGATGGTCCCGGGCAACCCCGGCGGCGTACCGCCCCGGATGTCCGACGACACCGCGATCCTCACGCCGCAGGCCCCGGCGCCCGACCCCGGCGGCCATGTCTCGGGCGACACGCTGACGAGCGGCATCCCCGTGGTGCCCAGCGAGCCCCGCGCCACGTTCCCGGAGCGGCCGAGCGCCCCGGGCGGCCCGGTGACGGGTCACGGCGGTCCCGGTGGGCCGGGCGGTCCGGGTGCTCCCACGCCGGGCCCCGCCGCCCCGCGTCCCGCGCCGCAAGCCGCCGCGGCCTCCGCTCCCGCGCCCGCGAAGAAGGGCCGCTCCAAGCTGGTCCTCCTCGGGGTGGCCGCGGTCGTGCTGCTCGGCATCGCGTACGGGGCGGGCCTCCTGCTGAACCACGCCGAGGTCCCCAAGGGCACCACGGTGCTCGGCGTCGACATCGGCGGCGGCTCGAAGGAGGAGGCGGTCACCAAGCTCGAAGCCGCCCTCGGCGAGCGGGCCAAGACGCCTCTGACGCTGTCGGTGGACGGCAAGGAGGAGAAGCTCGACCCCGAGAAGGCCGGCCTCACCCTGGACAGCCAGGAGACCGTGCGCGGCGCGGCGGGCAGCGACTACAACCCCGTCTCGGTGATCGGTTCGCTGTTCGGCGGGGAGCGCCCCGCCGACCCGGTGATCCCGGTCGACGAGGAGAAGCTCGGCGTGGCGCTGACCGACCTGGCGGGCGCTTCCGGCTCGGCCAACGACGGCACGATCCGCTTCGAGCCGAACAAGGCCGTGGCGGTGCCGGGCAAGCCGGGCAAGACGCTGGACGCCGGCCAGTCCCTGATCTCGGTCCGGGACGCCTACCGCGCCCAGGTGCAGACCGGGCAGGCCCGGCTGGTCGAACTCCCCGTCGCCACCACCGCGCCCACCATCACCAAGGCCGAACTGGACCGGGCGATGAAGGAGTTCGCCGAGCCCGCGATGTCCGGCCTGATCACCATCAAGGCCGGTCCCAAGCAGATCCAGTTCGGCCCGGCCCGGTCGCTGCCGCAGATCCTGTCCATGAAGCCGGTGGACGGCCGACTGGTCGACGTCTACGACAAGAAGGCGATCGACACGCTGCTCGACGGTGTCTTCGACGGCATCACAGCGGTCAAGGCCGACGGTAAGAAGCACCAGGTCGGTGCGGACGACGTGGCCCAGGCGATGAAGACCGCCCTGGCCGGGAAGACCCCGGCCGAGCGCACGGTCACCATCGACCTGACCGGCGAGGGCTGAGGCCCGGCGCCGACGCCAGCGAGGGGTTCACGCCCGCCGGCGGGCGCCGCGGCGCGGGGCCCGGCGCTCAACAGCAGCCGGGCCCCGCTCCCGTACAGCTCCCGTATTACGGGAAGTTCACCACCTGGGACGGGATCGTGTCCGGCCCCGAGGTGGGGGATCCCACGTCGTTGATCACGTGCTCGTACTGGCCGTTGCCGCCCAGCGAGACCACGATCAGGCTGTGGAACTTCACGCCGGGCTTCACCGGGGCCTTGAAGCCGTGTTCCTGGATGATGGTCGGGTCGACGTTGTAGTAGCAGTAGCTGCCCATGCCCCAGCCCTCGTGCTGCTCGACCGAGTCGTCCACCCGGTAGGCCGCGTACCCCTTCGTGTCGCCGTTCTGGATCGCCTCCTGGTTCGGGGCGTCGTACGCCTTCTCGTTCTGGAAGAAGATCGTGCGGCCGCGCTCGCCGTACCACTCCACGTCGTACTTGTTGAAGTGCTCCACGAACAGCCCGGTCGCCAGAACGTCGTCACCGTTCACACGGACCCCGTAGTCGGCCCGGTTGGTCTCCCAGCCCCAGCCCTCACCGTGGTCCGCACGCCACACCCAGGTGTGGTCGATGATCGTGTCGTCGCTGTTCACCACGATGCTCGTGGTCGCCTTGCCGGGGCCCGCGCCGCCGATCCGTACGAACACGTCCTGGAGCGACGTCGGGTTCGCCGAGTGGTCCGCCGAGGCGTTCTCGGGGCCGACCTCGATCAGCGTCTCGGAGTTCACCGGGCCCGCGTCGACCAGCAGGCCCGCGAGCTTCACGCCGTCCACGTCACCGACCTTGATCGCGGTCACCCCGTTGTCCGGGATGATCGTGGCCAGGCCGAGGCCGAGGGCCACGGTGTCCGCGCGATTGATGTTGATCGTCTCGTCGATGTGGTAGACGCCGGGCGTGAAGAGCAGGTGCAGGCCCTGCTCCACGGCCGCGTTGATCGTGGCGGCGTCCGCCCCCTCCTTCACGACGTAGAACTGGTCCAGCGGGATCGACTCGCCGGCCGGAGTGCCGTCGGCCCACGAGACACCGCGCGCGTTCTCACGCTTCTCGGGGACGAAGACCTTGTAGTCGTCCCCGTCGAGGTAGAGGAACGGCTTCTCGCGGGAGATGGGGGTGGTGTCCAGCGTGGTGTACGGCGGCTCGGGGAAGCTGTTGGCCGGTGCGCCCTCGACGCCCGAGAACGTCATGTTCCAGACGCCGTTGCCCCAGCTGCCGACCGAGCTGTCGCGGGTGTACCACTGCTGCTGCGAGTACGGCCCGACCTGGCCGTCGATCTTGCTGTCGGCGATGTAGCCGCCGCTGGCCCAGCCGTAGCCGTCGGGCGCGAGGTTCAGTCCGCCCTTGACGTGCATCCGGCGGAAGGGGGCCGCCTGCGAGACGGCCCAGCGGTTGGTGCCGGAGACCGGGTTGAGGGTCAGGTTCTCCGCCGAACGCCAGAAGTTCTGGGTCGCGTTCCCGTCGAACCAGCCCGCGTCGACCGTGACATCGCCGTTGAAGGTGGTGTCGTTGGGGTTGAGGCCGAGACCGGCGATCTGGGTGTAGAAGCCGATCTGCGCGTTGATGTTGTCGTACGTGCCCGGCTTGAACATCAGCGCGTGGCGGTCGAGGCCGAACTGCGCGGACTCCTGCTTCTTGAAGATCTCATCGACCTTGCCCTGGATGTCGGGCGTCGACGGGTCGAAGACATGGACGTTGGGGCCGAGGTCGCCGCCGCCCGGCACGGCCTTGACCTCCTCGCCGAACGCGGTCTGGGCCGTGGGCACGGACATCAGCATCGCCACGGCGAGTGCGGCGAATCCGAGGGCCCGGGTGCGGAGGCGGGTGCGCGGTGCGGTGGGGAGGGCGGGGGGAGTGGGGGGAGTGGGGGGAGCATGCATGAGGTACGTCTCCTGGGTCGTGGAACGTGTGCACGACGAACGGGCGAGAGAGCCTGGGGGGAGGCTCTGTGGGAGAGCGCTCTCTCGTTACGGTGATGTTTCCCCCGTGGGCCTGTACGCGTCAAGAGGTGTGCATCAGGAGCCTCGGAAGATGCCACTGAATCCAACAACTGGCCTTGAATGTGCGGAAATTGACGGCTCCGGCGCGATGAGGGCGGCTCCTGGCTTCAGAAGCTGACGTCGTGCCTGGTCGTGGTGGTGGACAGGCGGCCGCGCCGCGCGCGGGGGACGATGGGGCCATGAGTTCCCCCGCCGGTCCGGAACGCCCACCCCGCGGAGCCGATCAGATCAAGGTCTGGTTCCGGGTGGCCCCGCGTGAGGACGGGCCGTGGCCGTACGAGAGCGAGGGGCTGTGGGCGACGCGGCTCGGCCCGGACACCGCGCGGGTGGACAACGTGCCGTTCCTCCGGGACGGGGTCGCCGAGGGCGAGACCGTACGGTTTCGGACCGACGACGACGGGGTGCACTGGGCCGCCGGCCGGGTGGCGGACTCCGGCAACTGCACCGTACGGGTACTGCCTTTGCCGGACGGTCCGCTCGGGCCCGACGTACGGGCCGTGCACGAGCGGCTCGCCGGCTTCGGGCTCACGGGCGAGGTCTTCAGCGCCGGTTTCCCGCTGGTCGCCCTGACCGTGCCCGGCGGCGCCGACCTGCGCGGGGTCAAGGCGCTGCTGGCCCGGGGCCGGGACGAGGGCTGGTGGCACTTCGAGGTCTCGTGCGTCACGGAGGCGTGGCGGGCGGCGTAGCGCGCACCGATCTCCGGCGTGCCGGTGCGCCGGGGGGCGTGGGGCTCCGGGGCATGCCGGGCTCCGGGGTGCGGGGAGCGCTCATGGTTGCGGGGAGCGCCGGTGTGCGGAGACCGCTGTCGGGTTACGCCTCCGGCTCGCCGATCGTCCGGATCACCCGGGCCGGGTTGCCGACCGCCACCACATTGGCGGGCAGGTCCTTCGTGACGACCGCCCCCGCGCCGACCACCGTGTTCTCGCCGATGGCCACCCCGGGGCAGACGATCGCCCCGCCGCCCAGCCACACGTTGTCGCCGATGGTGATCGGCTCGGCGGCCTCCCACTTGGCGCGGCGCGGCTCGGGGTCGACGGGGTGGGTCGGGGTGAGCAGCTGGACGTTCGGGCCCATCTGGACGTCCGCGCCGATGGTGATGCGGCCGACGTCCAGGAGGACCGCGCCGAAGTTGATGAACGTCCGCGGGCCGATGGTGATCCGGTAGCCGTAGTCGACCCGCAGCGGCGGCCGTACCTCGACTCCCTCGCCCACCTCGCCGAGCAGCTCGGCCAGCACGGCGCGCCGGGCCTCCGGGTCGGCGGCCGAGGTGGCGTTGTAGCGCTCGCTCAGCACGGCCGCGTGCAGGGCCTCGGCCGCCAGTTCGGGATCGTCGGCGAGGTACAGCTCACCGGAGAGCATGGCTTCCTTCTGGCCGGTCCTGGTCTCGTCGCTCATGTGGTCTCCTCCGTGCCGGGTGTACGGGCCGCTCGCGGCGATCCGTTCGCTCCGAGCAGTCTGCCCCCGCCGGCGTCGACCGGGGTGCGCAGCCCCGGGGCCAGCGCCGCCGTCACCGCCACGGAGAGGCCCGCGACCACCGCCATGCCCGTCGCGGGGGAGGTCAGCTGGGCGATACCGCCCGCCACGGCCGCGCCCACCCCCTGCATCGCGAGCGTTCCCGAGGAGGCGAGCCCGAGCGCCTGGCCGCTCAGCTCGGGCGGGGTGAGGGCCAGCAGCCGTTCCTGGAGCAGCAGGCTCGCGGCGAATCCCACGCTCGCCAGGACGACCACCGCCAGCGCGAGCGGCAGCCCCGGGCGCAGGGCGAAGAGCAGATAGGGCGCGGCCAGCAGCAGCCGGAGCGGGGCTCCGAGCCGCGCCCGCCACTCGGGGCCTTTCGTCGCGCCCACGAACCGCCCGATCAGCGTGTCCCCGGCCAGCATCCCCAGGGCCCCGCCGGCGAAGAGGAGCCCGGCGTGCCCAGGCGCGTACGCCACGTACAGGGACTCGCAGCCGACGACGAGCCCGTTGGGCACCCACAGCGCCAGGAACACGTACCGGCGCGGCACGGACGACCAGAGCAGCGCGTTCGTCCGCCGGGTCTCCCGGACCGACGGGCGTCCGGTGGCCCTGGGCGGCCGGGCGGTCAGCCCGAGCCGGGTCACGGCCGCCGCGACGACGTACAGGGCGGCCCCGACCAGCAGCGTGCCGCGTGCCGAGAACACCGCCACCAGCGCCCCGCCCACCGCGAATCCGCAGATCTGCATCGCGCCGCCGGTCATGTTCAGCACCGAGCGGCCGATGAGGAACCCCTCGCGCGGAACGATCTCGTTGAGCAGCCCGTACCGCACGCCCCCGCCCGGTGACGCGGCCGCGCCCAGCACCAGCAGGACGGCGAACACGGCCCAGAGCGGCAGCCCGGGGACGGCCTGGACGCAGGTGGCCGCCGCCGACAGCAGGGCGAGCGCGGTCAGCGCGGCGCGCGGCGGCAGCCGGTCCGCCGCCGAGAGCAGGGTGAGCGCCCCGGCCACCTGGGCCAGCGACGGGCCGAACATCGCCAGCGCCGACAGCAGGGGCGAGCCCGTCCGGGTGTACACGAGGGTGCCCAGGGCCAGGCCGGTCGCGGTCTGGGCGGCCGTCTGGACGGAGACGGCCGCGAAGAAGGGGGTGAACTCCGGGGTGCGGAACAGTTCGCGGTAGGTGCGCATGGGGGGAGTCTCCGGAGGCCGTCACCGGGGCCGTTACTGTTTCGCGCTGACGCGAAAGCCTGGGGCTGCCGGGTGGCGTGGGGTTTCCTGAACCGGGGTGGCCGGGGCGGACGGAGCGGTCGGGCCGACACGGCTGAGCGGGTCGGCACGGCTGAGCAGGCTGACAGAGAACGGGCGGTGGTGGGCGTGGGATGGTGGCAGGTCAGTGCGGACACGCTCGCCACCGGCCGGTTCGTCGTCTCGCCGCTCGCGGAGGCCCTCGCGAGCCTGCTGCTCCTGGAGCGGGCCAACGCCGCGCACCCGGGGGAGCGCGCCTGGCTGAAGACCCACCTGCCCGCGTACCGGCGGCGTACCGCCGACGATCCGGTCTCCGCGCTGGTGATCCGATCCGCCCTCGCACCCCGCTGGACCGCCGACTTCCTCACCCCCGCACCGGTCCCCGCCCCGCCCGGCCGGCCCCCGCCCCCCTTCGCCGAGGAGCTGGCGCGGGTGCGGGCCACCCCGCCCGGCCGGGCCCGCGCCGAACTGGCCGAGGCGCTGCGCGGGCCGTTGCCCGCCGCGCTGGACCGGGACGACCTGGCCCGGCGCGCCGCCGACACCCTGGAGTGGGTCTGGACGCACACCGTGCTGCCCGACTGGCCGAGGCGGCAGCGGATCCTGGAGGCCGATGTGGTCGCCCGCACCGCCCAGTTGGGGCGGGTGGGGTGGGCGGAGGCGCTGAACGGCATACGGCCCGGGGTCCGTTGGCTGGGCGGCAGCCGTCTCCAGATCAACACCTCCGACAACCCGCCCCGCGAACTGGCCCGCGCCCAGCTGCTGTTCGTTCCCGTCACCCCGCACCAGTCCTGGGTCTGCTGGGACATCCCGCACCGGTACGGGCTGGTCTACCCGTGTTCCGGCGCGCTCGCCGAGGCCGGGCGCACTCCCGTGCCCGCGGCCCTGGGCGCGCTGATCGGCCCGGCGAGGGCGGCCGTCCTGGTGCTGCTCGCCTCCCCGCTCAGCACGACGCAGCTCGTCGCGCTGACCGGCCAGGGGCTGGGGTCGATCGGCCGCCATCTGCGGATCCTGCTGGACGCGGGGCTGGTCCGCCGCCGCCGGGCGGGCCGTTCCGTGCTCTATTTCCGCACGGAGGCGGGGGACGCCCTGGTGCACCGCGCGGACTGAGAGGGGCGGAAAGCGCCTTGCGCACGCCCCCGCGCGCCCCCTGGCCGTACCCCCTCATCGCGGGGTGGCGAGCGGATACTCATCAGTACGTGGTGCGCTCCGCATGGGTGGCGCGCATGTACGAGTCGTGACAACGGTGACTATGGGCGCCGCTCGTCGTTATGACAACTTCTCTCTCGCCGCGAACGACGCGGAGGAACCGAGCGAGGGGGCCGTGCGTGAATCCGGAGTACGCCGCGTACTGCCAGGCGGACCGCCGCTTCTACGACGCACCCCACCGCTCCCTCGGGCCGGGCGGCGGAGCCGCCGACGAGGAGCGCTCGTTCTACGCACCGCTCCGTGGCTCGGCGCCCGAGGGGTGGACCCGCTCCCGGCGCGGTGACTGGCTCTCCTTCAGCCCCGACGGGCTGCGGCTGCCGCCCCAGGGCTGGAAGATCCACATATCCGCCGCCCTCGACAACGCCACCTCCGTGCTGGACCGGGTCGTCGGCCACTGTCTGGAGCACCGGCTCGCCTTCAAGTGCATACCGAACGCGGGACTGTTGGCCCTGCGCAACGCCAAGTACGCGGACCGGGCGGGCAGCGGGAAGTTCGTCACCGTCTACCCGCCGTCCGAGGACGCGTTCCCCGAGGTGTGCACCGCCCTGATGCGGCTCCTGGAGGGCGAGCACGGCCCGTACATCCTGAGCGACCTGCGGTGCGGGAACGGGCCCGTGCACACCCGGTACGGGGCGTTCGCCGCCCGCTTCTGCTCCGCTCCGGACGGGCGGCCCGTGCCCGCCGTCGCCGATCCGCAGGGCCGGCTGGTCCCGGACGACCGGGGCCCGTCCTTCCGCGTCCCCTCCTGGGTGACCCCGCCCGGCTTTCTGATGCCGCACCTCGAAGCGCGGGCCGCCGTGGGCCTCGGTGACCTTCCGTACACCGTGGAGAAGGCGCTGCACTTCTCCAACGGCGGCGGGGTCTACCTCGGCCGCGACACCCGTACCGGCGAGCAGGTCGTCCTCAAGGAGGCCCGCCCGTACGCCGGTCTGGCCGCCGACGGGGCGGACGCCGTGGCCCGTCTTGAGCGGGAGAGGACCGCCCTGGAGCACCTGGCCGGGCTGGACTGCGTACCGGCCGTGCGGGACGTGTTCGGGGTCGGCGACCACCACTTCCTGGTCCTCCAGTACATGCCCGGCGTCACCCTCAACACCGTCTTCGCCCGCCGCTTCCCGCTCGCCCGGCAGCACCCTTCGCCCGAGCTGCTGGCCGAACACGCGGCGTGGGCCGAGAAGTTGTACGGGCAGGTCGAGGAGGCCGTCGAGGCGGTGCACAGCCGGGGCATCGTCATCAGCGACCTGCACATGAGCAACGTCATGGTCGACGAGGAGACCTCGCGGATCGGCCTGCTCGACTTCGAGGCCGCCTCCCCGGCTACCGAGCGCCGCCGCCAGATCGTCGCCAACCCGGCCTTCGTCGCCCCGCCCGACCGGCGCGGCACGGACATCGACCGGTACGCGCTGGCCTGTCTGCGGCTCGCCCTGTACCTGCCGCTCACCACCCTGTTCGGCATCGACCGCACGAAGGCCGCCGGGCTCGCCCGGGACATCGCCCGCGCCTTCCCGGTCACGGAGGAGGCGCTGCGGCCGGCGGTCGAGGAGATCCTGCGCGAGCCGGGGGAGACGGCGTCCCGCGATACGGAGGAGACGGCGTCCCGCGCCAGGGGGGAGGCGGCGTCCCGGCCCGCTCGCGTATCGGCTTCCGGTAGGGCTTCCGCGTCGACTCCCGGCACGGTTTCCGGTACGGCTTCCGCGTCGACTCCGGGTATGGCCTCCGGTACGGCTCCCGCTTCGACTTCCGGTCCGGCCGCCGTTCCCGACCTCCGCGACTGGCCGCGCAGCCGGGACGCGATGGTGCGGGCCATCACCGCCTCCTGCACACCGGAGCGCGAGGACCGCTGCTTCCCCGGGGACATCGCCCAGTTCGCCACCGTCACCGGCGGCCAGTCCTTCGCGTACGGGGCGGCCGGCGTGCTCTACGCCCTCCACGAGGCCGGGGCCCCGTCATGCGCCCCGGCCGAGGACTGGCTCCTGCGGCACGCCAAGGACCCGGCCTCCGGCAGCCCCCTCGGCTTCTACGACGGGCTCACCGGCATCGCCTGGACCCTGCACCGGATCGGCCGCACCGCCGAGGCCGCCGACCTCCTCCGGATCGTCCTCGACCAGCCCTTGGAGGGCCTCGCGCCCGGTCTGCACAACGGGTACGCGGGCATCGGCCTCGCCCTCGACGACCTGGCCCGCACCGCGTCCGCCACCGACGCCCCGGCCCTGTCCGCCGCGGCCGCCCGGTGTACCGCCCTCGCCGTCCGCGCGCTCACCGACGGTCCGCCGTCGCCCCGCACCGGACTGCTGCACGGCGCGAGCGGCATCGCCCTGCTGCTGATCCGCCGGTACGCGACCACCGGGGACACCGCCCTGCTCGACCTGGCCGCCGCCGCACTCCGCCGCGACCTGGAACGCTGCCGGGCCGGGGACGACGGCGCCCTCCTCGTCGTCGAGGGCAAACGGCTGATGCCGTACGTCGGTTCGGGCAGCGCAGGCATCGCGGCCGTCATCGACGCCTACCTCGCCCACCGCCCCGACCCGGAGCTGGAGGCGGCGGGCCGGGCCCTGCTCCCGGCAGCGCTCTCCGCCTTCTACGTCCAGCCCGGACTGCTCAGGGGCTCCGCCGGACTCCTGCTGCACCTCGCGGCCACCCCGCTGTGCGAACCGGCCGACCGGCAGCGCGCCATCGACCGCCACACCGATCTGCTGGGCAGCCACGCCCTGGCGTACGGCGGCGGACTCGCCTTCCCCGGCGAGCAGTTGATGCGCCTGTCGATGGACCTGGCCACCGGAACCGCCGGCGCTCTCCTCGCGCTGGGCGCCGCGTCCGGCCGCCCCACCGGACTTCCCTTCCTGCCCGCCGTGCACGGAGCGGGCTCCGGACTTCCCGTCCCGCCCGCCGCTCCGGCGGCGCACCCCGGCCGCGCGAGCGGCCCCATGAACCGGCCCCGCCAGGGGTCGTCGGACCGGCCCCACACGGGGTCGTTCTAGCACCACCGCCCAAAGCACCACCAACCGTCCCCGAAAGGACACATCATGGCGCTTCTCGACCTTCAGGCGATGGACACCCCGGCCGAGGACTCCTTCGGCGAGCTCGCCACGGGTAGCCAGGTCTCGCTGCTGGTCTGTGAGTACAGCTCGCTCAGCGTGGTCCTCTGCACCCCGTGACCTCGTGACGCACGCCGTCCGGCCCGCCCAAGTCCCACGGGTGGGCCGGACGGCCCCGTCCGTCACCGCCCGCCCCCGAGCCGGAAGGCCACCACGTGCGGCTGCACCCCCGCCCGGCCACGGCGTCCGGCACCCGGCGGCTCGCCCGGCTCCACCCGGCCGCCCTCACCTGGCTGTTCCTCTGCTCCACCGGCGGGGCGCTCGCCGCCCTCGCCCTGCCCGCCGCCCTGGGCCACACCGTCGACCGGCTGGTCTCCGGCGGGCCCGTGCCCTGGTCCGGGCTGCTGCTCTGCGCCGTCCTGACCCTCGCCGAGACCGGGTTCGACGCGGCGGCCGCCGTCACCGGCACGACCACCACCGCCCGGCTCACCGCGTGCCTGCGCACCCGCACCGCCGCCCGGATCCTGGCCGCCGAACCGCGCAGAGCCCTCGCCCTGCCCACCGGCGACCTCACCGCCCGGCTCACCGCGCGTACCGCCGACGCCGCCTCCGCGCCCGTCACCGCCGCCGGAGCCGTCGCGGGCGTCCTGCTCCCGTTCGGCGCGCTCGTCGGCCTCTTCCTCATCGACGTGTGGACGGCCGCCGCCCTCCTCCTGGGCGCACCCCTCCTCGTCGTCCTGCTGCGCGCCTTCACCCGGGGGACCGCCGACGCCGGGGCCGACTACCAGCGCGCCCAGTCGCTCATCGCCCACCGGCTCACCGAGGCCCTGGAGGGCGCCGACACCATCCGCGCGGCCCGCACCGCCGCCCGCGAACACCGCCGGATCCTGGAGCCCCTGGCCGCCCTCGCCGACCACGGCCGCCGCACCTGGACGGTGTACGGGCGGGCCGTCGGCCGCAGCGGCCTCCTGCTGCCCCTGCTCATGCTGCTGGTCCTCGCGGTCGCCGGACTCCGGCTCGGCGCGGGCGCGATCGGCGTCGGCGACCTGGTGGCCGCCTCCCGTTACGCGAGCCTCGCCGTCGGCATCGGCTCCCTCACCGGCGCGCTGGGCTCCCTGGCCCGCAGCCGCGCCGCCGCCCACACCCTCGACCCCCTCCTCACCCTCGCCCCGCTGCCGCACCGCGGCCTGGGCCCGGTCCCCGACGCCCCCGGGCACCTCGAACTCCGCGGCGTCGGCGTCGAGCAGGACGGCGAACCCCTGCTGACCGGCGTCCACCTGACCGTCCCCGGCGGCACGTCCCTGGCCGTCGTCGGGCGCTCCGGATCCGGCAAGTCGCAGCTCGCCGCGGTCGCCGGGCGGCTGCTCGACCCGGACACCGGCAGGGTGCTGCTGGACGGCGTCCCACTGGACGGCATGGAACCGGCCCGGCTCCGCCGCGAGGTGGCGTACGCCTTCGCCCGACCCGCCCTCCCCGGGAACACCGTGGAGGACACGATCGCCTACGGCCCCTGGACCGCCCCTCCCGAAGCGGTACGCGACGCGGCCCGCGCGGCCCGCGCCGACGGGTTCCTCGCCCTGCTCCCGTACGGCTACGCCACTCCGGTCGTCGGCGCCCCGCTCTCCGGCGGCGAGCGCCAACGTTTGGGCCTGGCCCGCGCGTTCGCCCACCCGGGCCGACTGCTGATCCTCGACGACGCGCTGTCCAGCCTGGACACCGTGACCGAGCACCACGTCCGCCGCGCCCTGGACGCACGGGCCGGGCACTGCACGCGGATCATCGTCGCCCACCGGCTGTCCTCGGCCGCACGGGCGGACCGGGTCGCCTGGCTGGAGAACGGCCGCCTCCGCGCGACGGGCCGCCACGAGGAACTGTGGGCGGACCCGGACTACCGGGCGGTCTTCCGCACGGACACACCGGGCGAGCACCTGGAGCGGACCGGAGCGGAGGCGGCGCGGTGAAGGAGAACGAGCGCGAGACCGCGAAGGCCGCCGCGCCCCGCCCCCGTCGGGAGACCGCGAAGGCCAACCCGCCCCGCCCTCGTCGCGAGACCGCGAAGGCCGCCCCGCCCCGCCCCCGCCGCGACACCGCCCTGCGCCGCGTCGCCCGCGAAGCCCGCCCCTTCCTCCGGGCGCGCAACGGGGCGATCCTGCGGCTGGCCGGCTGGTCCCTGCTGGAGTTCGCGCAGACCTTCCTCAGCGGATACGGAGTCGCCCGCGCCCTCGACGACGGCTTCCTCGCCGGACACCCGGCGACCGGTCTCCTCTGGCTCGCCGTCGCCGCCGTCGCCGTCCTGCCCTCCGTGCTCGCCGCTCGCGGAGTCTTCGGCCGGCTCGCCGACCTGGTGGAACCGCTGCGCGACGGGCTGGTCCGGCGCGCAGTGTCCCGGGCGCTGTCCGGCGCGCTCGGCCGCTCCGGCGACGTCAGCACCCGGTCCCTCTCGCAGGTCACTCATCAGAGTGAGATCGCCCGGGACGGCTGGGCCGGACTCGTCCTGACCCTGCGCTCGTTCGTGTTCACAGCCGCCGGGGCCGTGACCGGACTGCTGGCCCTCTCGCCCGCCCTCCTCGTGATCGTGCTGCCCCCGCTGGTCCTCGGGGCCGCCCTGTTCCTCGCCACCCTGCCGCCGATGGCCGCCCGCCAGCGCGCCTACCTCGCCGCCGACGAGGCGTACGCCGCCCACGCGGGCGAACTCGCCGCCTCCGTACGCGACATCGCCGCCGCCGGAACCGCCGAGCGGACGGTGGCCGAGTCCCGGGCCCTGGCCGCCGCCCAGCTCACCGCCTCCCGGTCGCTGGCCCGCTGGTCGGCCGTACGCGTGGTGGCCCTCGCCGTCTGCGGCCGGTTCCCGCCGCTCCTGCTGCTCCTGGGAGCGCCCTGGCTGCTGCGGAACGGGCTCACGCCGGGCGCGCTGGTCGGCGCGCTGACCTACCTCACCCAGGCACTCGCCCCCGCCGTCCAGGCGCTGATGACCATGCTGGGCACGGCGGGCGGCCGGCTCGTCGTGGTCCTGGACCGGTTCACGGACGCGCCGCCCCCGCCCGCCGAGGACCCCCCGCCGACCGCCCGCGACACCGCCCCGCCGCCGCGCGGCACCCCGGTCGCCGCACTCCACGAGGTCACCTTCGCGTACGGGCCCCGCGCCCACCCCGTCCTGGACCGGCTCTCCCTGACGATCGGCGCGGGCGAACACCTCGCGGTCGTCGGGCCGAGCGGCAGCGGCAAGTCGACCCTGGCCGCCGTCCTCGCCGGGACCGAGCAGCCCACCGGGGGAGCGGTGCGGTGGCGGGGGCGACCGGTGCGGTCGGCCGACGCCACCTCCGTACGCGTCCTGCTGCCCCAACACGCCTACGTGTTCAGCGGCTCGCTGCGGGACAACCTCCGCTACCTCCGCCCCGACGCCGGCGACCGGGAGATCGCGGCCATGGCGGACGCGGTCGGCCTCGACGCGCTGCTCTCCCGGCTCGGCTCCCTCGACGCGGCCGTCGAACCGGACCGGCTCTCCCAGGGCGAACGGCAACTCGTCGCGCTCGGCCGGGCCTACCTCGCCGCCCCGCCGCTGCTGATCCTCGACGAGGCCACCAGCCGGCTCGACCCGGCCGCCGAGACCCGCGCCGAGCTGGCGTTCGCGGCTCTGCCGGGCGCGCTGGTCGTCGTCGCCCACCGGCTCAGCTCGGCCCGCCGCGCGGACCGGACCCTGGTGATGGACGGCCCGCGCACCCGGTGCGGCACCCCCGCCGAACTCCTGCGCTCCAGCGCCCTCTACCGGGACCTGGCCGGCCTCTGGGAGCCGGAGGAGGAGCGGCGGCTCGGCGAGGAGCGCGCCATCAGATCCACCCCGCCTCCTTCGCCCGTCTGATCGCGTCCAGCCGATTCCGCGCCCCGGACTTCCGGATTGCGGCGGCCAGATAATTGCGAACGGTCCCCGGCGTCAGATGCAGTCGCGCGGCTATCCCGGCCACGTTGTCACCCTCCTCGGCCATCGAGAGGACACTCAATTCCCGTGGCGATAACGGCATGTCGGCCACCTGAAGGAGACTGAAGGCCAGTGATTCGTCGATATGCCGTCCGCCGTCCGCCAGTTTGTGCATCACCTCGGACAGATCGTCCACCGGGCGGTACTTGTCGATGTAGCCGAGCGCCCCCGCCTCGTACGCCCGACGCAGGCCGCGCGGCTGGTCGCTGCGGGTGAGCACGGCGAGGGGATACGTTCCTCCATGCGGTGCGGTGACCGTCTTCACCTCGTCGAGTACGTCCCGTGCGCCCGGACAGTCGAGGTCGGTGAGCAGCACGTCGGGGCACCCGCCGCTCAACGCGGCACGTATCGCGCCGCGTTCGGCGGTCCGGACCTCTATGCCCTGCCCCGTGCCGAGGAGCGATGCCAGCGATGCGCGCCACAACGGCACGGAGTGGACCAGCAGCACGGTTGTCATCAATCTGCCCTCAGCTCTTCTCTTCCCGCCGCCCAACGCGGAATGCGATGGACCGTGCGCACCCCGTGACGGGTTTCCAGTTGAGCGCATGGGCATTCGTGTACGCCGACGAATGGGCCGAATAACGCGACTGTTGGGCGCGGAAGGGGGCGTTCGGATGTAAACCGGGAGCGCACATCGCTCACGGACCCATCCGTCTCGCCACGGCCGGAGCGCTTGCACGAGTGATGCCAGGCAGTTTTCCGCGGATGGGCAGATCCATGGATCCGCCGATCCGCGGATTTCCTTACCGGAGGGCCGGGTTCAGTTCAGCAGGGCGCGCGCCGCGTGAGCCTTGCGCCGGATGTTCTCGGCCGTCGTCGGCTCGATCCCGTCGAGGATCTCCGCATATTCCTCCATCTCCGCCGCCCCGCGCTGGAATTCACCGCGCTGGACGAGGAGCTGGGCGTGCTCGTAGCGGAGCCTGGCCGGATGCGCGGGCAGGAGCAGCGACAGCTCCACCGCCCACAGGGCCACGTCCGTGCGCTCGGGCCGGGCCGCCGCCCACGCCCGTACGTTGTTCAGGATCCGCAGCACGATCTCCAGCGGACGGGCGGGCACCATCATCGACGGCTCAAGCGCCGCCCCGGTCGCCCCCGTGACCAGCAGCTCCGCGTCCTGGCCGGTCAGCGGCGCGCCTCCGGCGAACGGGTCGGCCAGCACCGGGTGTTCCCGGTCGCCGAAGCCGACCACGAAGTGCCCGGGCAGCGCCACCCCGTACACCGGTGCGCCCGCCCTCCTCGCGACCTCGATCCAGACGACGGAGAGCAGGATCGGCAGACCCCGGCGGCGGCGCAGCACCTGCTGGAGGAGCGAGGAGTCCAGCCGCTGGTAGTCGGCCGACGAGCCGCCGAATCCGCAGCGCTCACCCAGCAGTTCGGCCAGGGCCGAGGCCCAGCCGGCCGGGGAGCGGGAGCCGTGGGGCAGCAGCCCCGCCAGCCGGTCCAGCTCGATCTGCGCGGCGTCGATGCCGTACGGGTCGGGGACGGGCTCTCCCGGAGTCACCGGGACGACCTCGGCCGGCCCCACCGGTCCGGCCTCCGCGCCCAGCAGCAGACACAGCAGGGCGAGGTCCGGCCGCTCGGACCGGACCTCCTCGGCGAACTGCCGCCGCCGCTCGGCCGCCCCGGAATCCAGCCCGCTCATATCCGACCCACGCCCCTGCTCGTCCTGTCCCCGCCCCGGTGCCGGCCCCGGCGGCCCGCCGCGTAGTCCCTCACGCCGAGCGGTAGTGGTGGTAGCGGTGGTGGCCCGCGAAGCCCATGCCGTCGTACAGCGCCCGCGCCCCCTCATTGTCCTCCTCGACCTGGAGCCAGGCCGCCGAAGCTCCCTCGTCCAGCGCGCGGCGGGCCAGCGCGGTCATCACCGTCGTGGCCAGACCGCGCCGCCGCTGCTCCGGGGCGACCTCGACGGCCATGAACCCCGCCCACCGCCCGTCCACGACACACCGCCCGATCGCGTCCGGCGCGCCGGCCTCCCCCGGCACCGCTGCGAACCAGACCGAGGGGCCGCTGCCCAGGACCCGCAGCACATGCGAGCCGGGGGTGGAGAAGCGCTGGTAGCGGGCGAGCCAGGCCGCGTCCGGCTCCCGGGTCAGGCGGACCGAGGACACCTCCGCGCCCCGGTCCCCGACCGGGGTCAGTGAGGCGATCCGCACCTCCGCCGAGACCTCGCGCCGCCAGCCGTGCCGCTCCAGCTCCGCGCACAGGACCTCCTGCGTGCCCCCGGCCCCGGTCGCCGTCTGGACGTACGCGGGCAGGCCCCGCTCCTCGTACCAGTGGCGGACCCGCCCGAGCGCCTCGCCGAGCGGCAGACCCGGATCGCCGAGCGGCAGCGCGGAGTTGGCGCGCCGGGTGAAGCCCCCGGCCGCCCGCAGCCGCCAGTCGCCCAGCGCCTCGCTCTCCACGGGCTGCCAGGCGCGCGCGGTGACGGTGGCTAGCTCCTCGAAGGAGGCGGCGGGGCCCCGGCGCCGGGCCGGAGCGGCGGGCACGACCTTGCCCGCGACCAGGGACGATTCCACGATGTGGACGGATTCCCCGCTCTTTTGTGTGACCGAGAGCACACCGTCGTTCCATGATGTGAGCACGCCGACCGTATCGGTGAACTTCACGCCCGTGCCCCCGTCGTCCGTCCGGCGGCGCACGGACACGCGTTTGCCCACGTCAGCGGGGGTGATGCGGACCTCCAGCCGTCCGCCGATGGTGAATTCCACAGCTCTGTCCGCCCCTCCTGTTCGGATCGTGCCCGAGAACGGAGATACTAGGGGCGGGCATCGACGACGCCGCGCTCCCGCGCGAGAGCCAACGCCCTACCGAGGAGGAACGACAGCGTGACCTACGTCATCGCGCAGCCTTGTGTCGACGTGAAGGACAAGGCCTGCATCGAAGAGTGCCCCGTCGACTGCATCTACGAGGGCCAGCGGTCCTTGTACATCCACCCGGACGAGTGCGTCGACTGCGGAGCCTGTGAGCCGGTCTGCCCGGTCGAGGCCATCTTCTACGAGGACGACACTCCGGAGGAGTGGAAGGACTACTACAAGGCGAACGTCGAGTTCTTCGACGACCTCGGCTCGCCGGGCGGTGCTTCCAAGCTCGGTCTCATCGAGCGCGACCACGCGTTCATCGCCGCACTGCCGCCGCAGAACCAGTAAGCGGCGGAACCACGCGCGCAGCCCGGTCCCGTACGGCTCGTCCCCGTGCGGGACCGAGGCGTTTCCCCGTGCCGCCGCAGGTACCCGAACAGCCCGAGAAAGCTTCGAGAAAGCCCCGAGAAAGCAGAGCCCCGTGTCCGCAGTCTCCTCCCGCCTCCCGGTCTTCCCCTGGGACAAGCTCGCGCCCTACAAGTCGACGGCCCAGGCCCACCCGGGCGGCATCGTGGACCTGTCGGTCGGCACCCCCGTCGACCCGGTCCCCGAGCTGATCCGGCGGGCGCTGGTCGACGCCGCGGACAGCCCCGGCTATCCGACGGTGTGGGGCACCGAGGCCCTGCGGGACGCGCTCACCGGCTGGGTGGAGCGCCGGCTCGGCGCGGTCGGCGTGACCCACGCCAACGTGCTGCCGGTCGTCGGCTCCAAGGAGCTGGTGGCCTGGCTGCCGACGCAGCTCGGGCTCGGCGCGGGCGACAAGGTGGCCTACCCCCGGCTCGCCTACCCGACGTACGAGGTCGGAGCCCGGCTCTGCGGCGCGGAGCCCGTCGCCTACGACGACCCGACCGAGCTGGACGCGGCGGGGCTGAAGCTGCTCTGGCTCAACTCGCCGTCCAACCCGACCGGCAAGGTGCTGTCCAAGGACGAGCTGACCCGGATCGTCGCCTGGGCGCGCGAGCACGGCGTCCTCGTCTTCAGCGACGAGTGCTATCTGGAGCTGGGCTGGGACGCCGAGCCGGTCTCGGTGCTCCACCCGGACGTCTGCGGCGGCCACTACGACGGCATCGTGGCGGTCCACTCCCTCTCCAAGCGCTCCAACCTGGCCGGATACCGGGCCGCGTTCATCGCGGGCGACGCGGCCGTCCTCGGTGAACTGCTGCTGATCCGCAAGCACGGCGGGATGATGACGGCCGCCCCCGTCCAGGCCGCCACCGTCGCCGCCCTCGGCGACGACGTGCACGTCTCCGAGCAGCGGGCCCGTTACGCGGACCGGCGCCTCGCCCTGCGCGCGGCCCTGGAGGCGCACGGCTTCCGGATCGAGCACAGCGAGGCGAGCCTCTACCTGTGGGCGACCCGCGACGAGCCGTGCTGGGACACCGTGGCGTACCTCGCGGAGCGGGGCGTCCTGGTCGCGCCCGGCGACTTCTACGGCCCGGCGGGCGCGAGCTTCGTCCGGGTGGCGTTCACCGCGACCGACGAGCGGGTGGCGGCGGCGGTCAAGCGCCTGTCCTGACCCGGATACGCGCGAGGGCCTGGATAGGCGGGGCCCGGCAATGCCGGAGGGCCTGAGGAGTGCGCACTCCTCAGGCCC
>NZ_JBHXJG010000141.1:0-19119 GCF_042723425.1 Streptomyces sp. NPDC058375
GCCCTACTTCGAGGGCAGCTCCTTCAGTTGGATGTTGCGGAAGGACACCTGGTCGTCGGCTCCGTGGTTCTGGAGGCCGATGTAGCCGTCCTTCAGACTGCGGGCCGGGTCGGTGTTGGTGAAGTCGTTGATCTTCGCTCCGTTGAGGAAGATCTGCAGACGTTCGCCCTGGACCTTGATCTCGTAGCTGTTCCACTGCCCCGGCGGCCGCAGGACGCGGTCACGGGCCTTGATGTTGGCGGACTTGAAGGTGTAGACGGCGCCGGTGGTGCGGTCGGCGGCGTCGGTGGCGTCGATCTGGATCTCGTACCCGTTGTCGACCGCCGACCAGGGGTCGTCGGACTCCGGGAAGCCCACGAAGATGCCGGAGTTGTCGTCGCCGGCCATCTTCCAGTCGAGCTTCAGCGAGTACGACTTCAGCTCCTTGGCCTGGTAGGTGAGTAGACCCATGCCGCCCTCGGAGTGCAGGGCGCCGTCCTTGACGGAGAACTTCCCCGGGCCCGCCTGCTTCCACCCGTCCAGCGTCTTGCCGTTGAAGATCGGCCGGTAGTCGGTGTCCGGCTTGCAGTCGGCCTTGACCTGGCCGGTGGCGTAACGCAGGCCGCCCAGGACGTGGCTGCGGAAGGCCGGTTCGGCGTAGGACTCCTTGGTGTGGCCGAGCCCGGTGTAGAAGGAGCGGCCACCCTCGTAGGTCTGGCACCAGGAGATCGGGTGATCGCCCTTCATGTTCCCGCCGGTGTAGGTGGTCTCGTCGAGCGTGGCGAGAACCTTGGCCTTGTCCCGGGGGTTGGTGCCGTAGTTGTACCACTCGTCGGTGCGCTGCCACTCCTCGTCCAGGTGGGCGGTCGCGGGGTGGTCGTGGTCCTCGACGCGGACGGTGGCGGGCTGGATCTGCGGGTGCGAGTCGAAGTAGGCGCCGACGAGGCCGCCGTAGAACTCCCAGTCGTACTCGGTGTCGGCGGCCGCGTGGATGCCGACGTAACCGCCGCCGGTGGCCACGTAGTTCTCGAACGCCTTCTGCTGCTCGGCGTTGAGCACGTCACCGGTGGTGGAGAGGAACGCGACGGCGTCGTAGCGGGCCAGGTTGCTGGTGGTGAACTGGGCGGCGGACTCGGTGGAGTCGACCGTGATGTTGGTGTCCTTGCCGATCTCCTTCAGGGCCTCGATGCCCGCGGGGATCGAGTCGTGGCGGAAGCCGGCGGTCTTGGAGAAGACCAGGACACGCTTGGCGGTCTTGTCGACCGGCGTGTTGGACAGTTCGAAGTCGTCGACGTCGTAGAGCGCTCCGTCGCCGCCCTTGAAGACGAGGAAGAGTTCCGTCTGCTTCTTCGGCGCGCCGCGCAGCGGGATGTCGACGTCCTGGAAGGTGTCCCAGCTGCCGGTCACCGGCACCGGGCCCGAGCCGAGGATCTTGCCGGTGGGCGAGCCCGCGCGGACTTCGAGGAAGCCGCCGGAGCCGGCCGAGGAGACCCGGGCGGTCAGCTTGGTGGTGTTGCCGAGGACGTAGGTGTCGAAGGAGATCCAGTCGTCGTTGTGGATGTCGCCGACGGTCTTTCCGCCGTGCGCACTGGACTTGTTCGGCGTGGTGACGCCGGAGGAGTCGTCGAAGTGCTCGGCCTGGCGGTGCTTGGGCTGGAGCCGGGAGGCGTCCTTGCCGGTCAGCTTGGCCTGGCCGCCACCACCGTTGTCGGTGTACGAGGCCGAGATGCCGCCGTAGATGTTGGCGTTGGGGTCGTGACCGCCTTCCATGGCGGTCTTGATGGTGCCCTCGCAGCCGTGCTCGGTGGTGATGTCGTGGCCGTGGCTGTCGTGGCCCAGGGTGAACTTGACCTCGACCTTAGTGCAGTCGATGGTCCCGTCCTCCGGGTCGCTGACGTTCACCTTGAACGGCACGGAGTCACCGAACTCGAAGAGCTGCCCGTCCTCGGGGAGCACCAGCTCCACGGTCGGGGCGGTGTTGCCGACGGTGACGTGGACGCTGGCGGAGCCGGTGCGGCCGGTCGGGTCCTCGGCGGTGAGGGTGGCGGTGTAGGTGCCGTTCTTCTTGTACGTGTACGTGGGGTTGGCGGCGGTGGAGGTCCCGCCGTCGCCGAAGTCCCAGGAGTACGTCAGTGGGTCGTCGTCGCCGTCCGCCGTGCCGGCCGAGGAGAACTTCACCTTCAGCGGCGCGGTGCCCGACGTCTTGTTCGCCGAGGCCTCGGCGATGGGCGAGCGGCCTCCGGTGGCGTTCTCGATGCGGTAGAGCGCGGAGTTCTCGTCGCCGCCGAACCAGGCGAGGCCGTAGTCGAGGACGTAGAGCGCCCCGTCCGGGCCGAAGGCCATGTCCATGATCTGGGTGCCGGACCAGGGGACGTCGTTGATGGACTGGACGCCGCCGTCGGCGTCCTGCTCGATGCGCTTGATCCACTGGCGGCCGAACTCACCGGCGAAGAAGTCGCCGTCGTAGGCCTCGGGGAACTTGACCGGGGAGTCGAGGTCCGCGTCGTAGCGGTAGACCGGGCCGCCCATCGGGGACTCGGAGCCGGTGCCGAACTCGGGCACCGAACCGCCGTCGTACGGGATCCACGCGGCCTCGGCCGGCGGCAGGTCGACGAGGCCGGTGTTGTGCGGCGACTCGTTCTTCGGGGCGGCGCAGTCGAAGGCGGCGCCCGATGCCTTGGTGGCGAAGTCGTAGTCGATGTACGGCTCGTTGTCGCCGACGCAGAAGGGCCAGCCGAAGTTGGCGGCCTTCGTCACCCGGGCGAACTCGACCTTGCCGGACGGCCCGCGCTTGGGGTCGGCCGCGCCCGCGTCGGGGCCGTAGTCACCGACGTACACGGTGCCGGTGGCCTGGTCGACGGAGAAGCGGAAGGGGTTGCGGAAGCCCATCGCGTAGATCTCGGGCCGCGTCTTGTCCGTGCCCGGCTCGAAGAGGTTGCCCTCGGGGATGGTGTACGAGCCGTCGTCGGCGACCTTGATGCGCAGGATCTTGCCGCGCAGGTCGTTGGTGTTGCCCGAGGTGCGGCGGGCGTCGAACGCCGGGTTGCGGTCGGGGCGTTCGTCGATCGGGGTGAAGCCGTCGGAGGCGAAGGGGTTGGTGTCGTCGCCGGTGGAGAGGTAGAGGTTGCCTTCGGCGTCGAAGTCGATGTCACCGCCGACGTGGCAGCACGTGCCGCGCGAGGTGGCGACGTCCAGGACCTTCTTCTCGCTGGCGGTGTCGAGGGTGCCGTCCTCGTTGAGGACGAAGCGTGAGAGCCGGTTGACGCCCTCGAACTTCGCGAAGTCGGCGGCTGTGCCGGTCTCCGGGGCGTCGCCCGCCGGGGTGTCCATCGGGGGTGCGTAGAAGAGGTAGATGGCCCGGTTCTCGGCGAAGTCCGGGTCGACGCCGACGCCTTGGAGGCCTTCCTCGTCGTGCGTGTACACGGGGAGGGTGCCGGAGATCTTGGTGTTGCCGGCGCTGTCGGTGATCCGCAGCTCGCCGCTGCGCGAGGTGTGCAGCACGCTGCGGTCGGGGAGGACGGCGAGCGACATGGGCTCGCCGGTCTCCTCGGCGCCCTTGGCGAGGGTGACTTGCTGGAAGTCCTCCGCGACGGGCTCCTCGTGCCCGGGGTGGCCCGGGTGGGCGGTGGCGCCGGGGGCGGAGCCGAGGGTCAGGGTCGCGGCGGCGAGCAGGCCGCCGGTGAACAGCGCGAGGGTCTTTCGGACGCGGGTCCGGGCCGGGAGCCGCTTTCTTGTTCTGTGCACGTAGGTCCTCCGGAGAGTGCCGGTTGTACGGGCGGGTGTAGCCGTGCCGTGCCGCGCGGGGACTGCCGCGCGTGCGTCACCGGAGACGGGAGCGACCCCGGTGACGCGAGTCATGTCGTGTACACGAAATGGACGGTAGACCTGTTCGTCCTCGACGGAAAGCCCTTGTGCAACAGGTAAGTCGAACTTCTGCTTCCGTCAGGACAAAGAGGTTTTCGGGCAGGGCGAGGCAGCCCCGGGGGCGGGGCCGGTGGACCGGTTCATGCCCCCGGGGCAGAGTCGTGCGAGCTACTCGCCGCCGCCGAAGGCCGCGTCGAAGGAGGCCGACGGCGGGTCGAAGTCGAACCGCTTGAGGCTGGCAAGCGCTTCCGGCGCCCCGTGCAGCCGGTCCATGCCGGCGTCCTCCCACTCGACGGAGACCGGGCCCTCGTAGCCGATGGACCGGAGCATCCGGAAGACGTCCTCCCAGGGCACGTCACCGTGACCGGCGGAGACGAAGTCCCAGCCGCGCCGGGGGTCGCCCCACGGCAGATGCGAGCCGAGGCGGCCGTTGCGGCCGTCGAGGCGTTTGCGGGCCTCCTTGCAGTCCACGTGGTAGATCCGGTCGCGGAAGTCGTAGAGGAAGCCGACCGGGTCGAGGTCCTGCCAGACGAAGTGGCTCGGGTCGAAGTTCAGCCCGAACGCGGGCCGGTGGTCGACCGCTTCGAGCGCGCGCTTGGTGGTCCAGTAGTCGTACGCGATCTCGCTCGGGTGCACCTCGTGGGCGAAGCGCACCCCCTCGGCGTCGAAGACGTCCAGGATCGGGTTCCACCGCTCGGCGAAGTCCTCGTAGCCCCGCTCGATCATGTGCGGCGGGACGGGCGGGAACATCGCGACGAGGTGCCAGATCGAGGACCCGGTGAACCCGATGACGGTGTCCACGCCGAAGGCGGCGGCGGCCCGCGCGGTGTCGGCGATCTCGGCGGCGGCCCGCTGCCGTACGCCCTCGGGCTCGCCGTCGCCCCAGATGCGGGCGGGGACGATGCCCTGGTGGCGTTCGTCGATCGGGTTGTCGCAGACGGCCTGTCCGACCAGGTGGTTGGATATCGCGAAGCACTTCAGCCCGTACTTGTCGAGCAGTTGGTGCCGGGTGTCCAGATAGCCCGGGTCGGCCAGCGCCTTGTCGACCTCGAAGTGGTCTCCCCAGCAGGCGAGTTCGAGCCCGTCGTAGCCGAAGTCCCGGGCGTGGCGGCAGACCTCCTCCAGCGGGAGGTCGGCCCACTGGCCGGTGAAGAGTGTGAAGGGTCGGGGCATGGGGGCGAACTACCTCCTAGGACGGGACCGGGGTGTGGACGGAGTTCTTGGCGGCGCTGTCCTCGACGGCGGCGAGCACCCGCTGCACCTGGAGGCCGTCCGCGAACGACGGTACGGGCGCGGCCCCTTCGGCGATCGTGCGGACCACGTCGCGGGCCTGGTGGACGAAGGTGTGCTCGTAGCCGAGGCCGTGGCCCGGCGGCCACCAGGCCTCCAGGTAGGGGTGTTCGGGCTCGGTGACGAGGATGCGGCGGAAGCCGGCGGTAGGCGCGGGTTCGGTGTGGTCGTGGAAGGACAGCTCGTTGAGCCGCTCCAGGTCGAAGGCGAGCGAGCCCAGCTCCCCGTTGATCTCCAGCCGCAGGGCGTTCTTGCGTCCCGCCGCCATCCGGGTCGCCTCGAAGGAGGCGAGCGCGCCGGAGGCGAGGCGGCCGGTGAAGATCGCCGCGTCGTCGACGGTCACCTCGCCCCGCTCCACCGTGTCGGCGCTGCCGGAGAGCCCGGCCGACGCCCCGGCGAGCAGGGGCCGCTCCCGTACGAAGGTCTCACTGACGGCCGACACCCCGGTGAGGAGTTCACCCGCGAGGTACTGGGCGAGGTCGACGATGTGCGCCCCGAGGTCCCCGAGCGCGCCGGACCCGGCGTGCTCGCGCTTGAGCCGCCAGGTGAGCGGGGACGCCGGGTCGACCAGCCAGTCCTGGAGGTAGGTGGCCCGCACATGGCGCAGCGGCCCGAGCCGGCCCTCGGCGATGAGCTGCCGGGCGTAGGAGATCGCGGGCACCTTGCGGTAGTTGAAGCCCACCATCGCCACCTGGCCCCGGGCGGCGGCCGCCTCGGCGGCGCGGACCATGGCCTCGGCCTCGGCGACGGTGTTGGCGAGCGGCTTCTCGCACAGGACGTGCTTGCCCGCCTCCAGGGCGGCGATGGCGATCTCCGCGTGGCTGTCGCCGGGGGTGCAGATGTCGATCAGCTGGACGTCGTCCCGGGCGATCAGGGCCCGCCAGTCGGTCTCCGCCGCCGCCCAGCCGTGCCGGGCAGCGGCGGCGTCGACCGCCGCACGGTCGCGTCCGCAGATCGCGGCGAGAGCGGGCCGCAGGGGCAGGTCGAAGACGTGTCCGGCGGTGCGCCACCCCTGGGAGTGGGCTGCGCCCATGAACGCGTATCCGACCATGCCGACCCCGAGCGTTCCCGGCGCCTGCCGCGGCGGCGGTGCTGGGGCTTGCGTTTCCGACTCTTGACTACGGGCCATGCGGACTTCCTCCTCATCGGTGTGCGGTAACGGGCCGGGGGACGCGCTCTCCGCATCCCCCGGAGTCCCGGTCAGTTGAAGCCCGTCGGCAGGTACTGGTCGATGTTGTCCTTCGTCACGACCGCGGAGTACAGGGTCAGGGAGGTCGGGATCTCCATCTCGGAGAGGCCGCTGACACCCTTGGACTGGCCGAGCGCCCGGGCCAGGTCGATGGCGGACGCGGCCATCGTCGGCGGGTAGAGGACGGTCGCCTTGATGACCGAGTCGTCGGCCTTGATGGCGTCCATCGCGGACTTGGCGCCGGCGCCGCCGACCATGATGAACTCGTCGCGGCCCGCCTGCTTGATGGCGCGCAGCGCACCGACGCCCTGGTCGTCGTCGTGGTTCCACAGGGCGTCGAACTGCTTCTGGGCCTGGAGGAGCTGGGCCATCTTGGCCTGGCCCGACTCGACGGTGAAGTCGGCTGCCTGACGGGCCACCATCTTGATGTTGGAGTAGTTCTTGAGGGCGTCGGCGAAGCCCTGGCTGCGCTGCTTGGTCAGCTCCAGGTTGTCAGGGCCCGAGAGCTCGACGACCTTGGCGTTCGCCTTGTCCTTGAGCTGCTCGCCGATGTAGTGCCCGGCGTTGAGACCCATGCCGTAGTTGTCGCCGCCGACCCAGCATCGGTAGGCCTGCGGAGAGGCGAAGATGCGGTCCAGGTTGACGACGGGGATGCCTGCCCTCATCGCCTCCAGGCCGACCTGGGTGAGCGCCTTGCCGTCGGCGGGGAGGATGACGAGAACGTCGACCTTCTTGTTGATGAGGGTCTTGATCTGGCCGATCTGGGCGGCGGTGTCGTTGGAGCCCTCGGTGGTCTCCAGGGTGACGTCGGAGTACGTCTCCGCCCGGGACTTGGCGTTGACGTTGATCGCGTTGAGCCAGCCGTGGTCGGCCTGCGGTCCGGCGAAGCCGATGGTGACGGCCTTGCCGGGCTTGTCGTCGGCGGGGGCGCTGTTGCCGGCGGGCTCGGTCTTCTTCGGCTCGTTGCTGGTGCAGGCGGTGAGGAGCGCGCCCGCCGAGACGGCGGCGGTTCCGAACAACAGGCCTCTGCGGCTGGTTTCTGGCATGACGGTCTGACCCTTCATCCGGTGGGTGCGTACGAGGTGCGGGTGCGGGGGGTTCGTATCGGTGCCGGGGGATCCGGGGCGGCCGGCGCCGGTCAGGTCTCCCGGCCGCGCATGGTGCGGCGTTGGACCAGGACGGCGGCGACGATGATCGCGCCCTTGGCGATCTGCTGGACGTCGCTCTGGAGGTTGTTGAGCGCGAAGATGTTGGTGATCGTGGTGAAGATCAGGACGCCGAGGACGGAGCCGACGATCGTGCCCCGGCCGCCGCTGAGCAGGGTTCCGCCGATGATCGCGGCGGCGATGGCGTCGAGCTCGTACAGGTCGCCGTTGGTGTTCTGGCCGGAGCCGGCCAGCACGATCAGCATGAAGGCGGCGATCCCGCAGCACAGTCCGGACAGCACGTAGAGGTACAGGCGCTGGCGGCGGACGTCGATCCCGGCGAGCCGGGCGGCCTCCGCGTTGCCGCCGACGGCGACCGTGCGGCGGCCGAAGGTGGTCCGGTTGAGGATCAGCCAGCCGACGACCGTGACCACGGCGAACATGATGACCAGCGGTGGGATCCCGAGGATGTAGGAGTCGGGCAGGCCGAGGTCGAGGACCGAGTCCACGGTGACGATCTGGGTCTTGCCGTCGGTGATCTGGAGGGCGAGACCGCGGGCCGAGGCGAGCATGGCCAGCGTCGCGATGAACGGGACCATGCCGCCGTACGCGATGAGGACGCCGTTCACGAGCCCGGCGGCGAGGCCGACGATCACCGCGGTGAACGCGATGCCCGCGAAGCCGTACTCCTGGGTGGCCAGGGTCGTCGCCCACACCGAGGCGAGGGCGACCATCGCTCCGACGGAGAGGTCGATGCCGCCGCTGATGATGACGAAGGTCATGCCGACGGTGACGACACCGATGACGGAGGCCTGGGTCAGGATCAGCTGGAGATTCCCGGTGTCCAGGAAGGCGTCCGGTTCGGTGATGCCGCCGACCAGGACCAGCGCGGCGAGGACGCCGAGCAGGGACAGGATCCGGACGTCGAGCCGCAGACCGAGAGCCGGCCTGCCACCGCCCGACTTCGAGGGCGGTGTGTCGGAGGGGGCGGTGAGCGTCCCCTTGTCCGGCCCGTTGTGCTGCGCCGACGGGGCGGGCTGTGTCATGGCGTCGGGCTCCCTTCCATCACGAGGTCGAGTACGCGGTGCTCGTCGAGCTCCTGGGCGAGGGCCGTGTGGACCACTTCGCCCTCCCGGAGGACCAGCACCCGGTCGGCGAGGCCCAGGACTTCGGGCACTTCGCTGGAGACGAGCAGAACGGCGAGGCCTTCGTCGGCCAGCCGGCGGATCACGGCGTAGAGCTCGGCGCGGGCGCCGACGTCGACGCCACGGGTCGGTTCGTCCAGCAGCAGGACCCGGCAGCCGCGCAGCAGCCAGCGGGCGAGGACGGCTTTCTGCTGGTTGCCGCCGGAGAGGGTGCGGACCGCGGCGTCCGGGTTGTCGGGCCGCATCTGCAGTTCCCGAGTGGCGCTCTGTGCGGACTTCCGCTCCCCGCCCCGGTCGATCCAGCCGATCCGGGCGAAGCGGGAGAGGGAGGAGACGGAGACGTTACGGGTGACCGACTCGGTCATCAGCAGGGCCTGCGCCTTGCGTTCCTCGGGGGCGAGGCCGATACCGGCGGCGACGGCGGCGCGGACGCTGCCGGGGCGGAGCTGCTTGCCCGCGACGGTGACGGTTCCGGTGCTCGCCTTGCGGGCTCCGTAGATCGTCTCCAGGATCTCCGAGCGGCCCGAGCCGACGAGTCCGGCGAGGCCGACGATCTCGCCGGGGCGCAGTTCGAGGTCGACGGGGGCGAACTCGCCCTTGCGGGAGAGGCCTTGGACCCGGAGTACGGGTTCCGCGGTGGTGGCCGGCGGCTCCTCGGGGCGGGGCGGGAAGACATAGGCGACGTCGCGGCCGGTCATCATGGCAACGATGTCGCGCGTCGGGGTGTCGGCGGCGGGCAGTCCGACGGCCACGGTCCGGCCGTCCTTGATGACGGTGACCCGGTCGCCGATGCGGCGGATCTCCTCCAGGCGGTGCGAGATGTAGACGACGGCGACCCCGTCGGCGGTGAGGCCCTCGACGATGCGGAAGAGGTTGTCGACCTCGTCGGGGTCGAGGGCGGCGGAGGGCTCGTCCATGACGATGAGCCGGACGTCGTGGGAGAGCGCCCGCGCCATGGAGACGATCTGCTGCTGGGCGGCGGAGAGGTCGCCGACGTGCCGGGCGGGGTCGATCTCCGGGTGTCCGAGGCGGGCCAGCAGCGCTTTCGCGGCGGCGCGCCCCTGGCCCGTACGGACGATGAAGCCGGCGCTGGTCGGCTCGTGGCCGAGGAAGACGTTCTCGGCGACCGAGAGGTCCTCTACCAGGTCGAGTTCCTGGTAGATGGTGGCGATGCCCAGGCGCATGGCGGCGATCGGCGACTTGAGCTGGACCTTCTCGCCGTGCCAGGTGATCTCGCCGTCGTTGGGCTGGTGGGCTCCGGCGAGCACCTTGATGAGGGTGGACTTGCCCGCACCGTTCTGGCCGAGGAGGCAGTGGACCTCGCCGGCCTGGACTTCCAGGTCGACGCCGTCCAGGGCGCGGACGCCCGGGAAGAGCTTGGTGATGCCGGACATGGTGAGCAGGGGTGGTTCTGGTGCCATGACGAAATCCCCTCGGCGAATGGGGTCTCCCCTGCTCGGGCGGGTGCCGAGGGCCGGGGAGGGCCGGTGAGCGGACAGGGCGCAGGGCTGGAGGTGCCGTGGAGCCGGCGGCACCGCGAACGGCTGCTGACGGGAGGTGGTTCCGTGGTGCGGGGTGCGTACGGCTGCTGACGGGAGGTGGTTCCGTGGTGCGGGGTGCGTACGGCTGCTGACGGGGTGGTTCCGTGGTGCGTCGTACGGCCTGGGGTCAGGCCGGGGAGAAGAGGTGGTCGCTGATGAGCCGGGCCGCGCCGATCACTCCGGCGGTGGGCCCCAACTCGCCCAGCACGATGGGGAGATTGCCGGTGGCCAGGGGCAGGGACTGCTTGTAGACCTGGGTGCGGACACTGGCGAGGAGGTTGTGACCGAGGCCGGTGACCCCGCCGCCGATCACCACCAGACCGGGATTGAAGAAGCTGACCAGGCTCGCGATCACCTGGCCGAGCCGGTTGCCGCCTTCGCGGATCAGGTCGAGCGCGGCTCCGTCCCCGGCAGCGGCGGCGGCCGCCACGTCGGCGGCGGTGAGGCGTCCCGCCGCCTCCAACCGGGCGGCGAGTTCAGGTGAGCGGCCCTCCCGGGCGGCGTCCTCGGCGTCGCGGGCGAGCGCCGCGCCGCTGAAGTGGGCTTCCAGGCAGCCCTTGTTGCCGCAGGCGCAGGGCCGGCCGTCGGGGTCGACCTGGATGTGCCCGATGTCGCCGGCGCTGCCGGTCGTACCGCGGTAGACCTCGCCGCCGACGACGATGCCGCAGCCGATACCCGTACCGATCTTGACGCAGAGGAAGTCGCCCACGGAACGGGCGACGCCCGCGTGCTGCTCCCCCATCGCCATGAGGTTCACGTCGTTGTCGACCATGACGGGGCAGCCCAGCTCCTGGCTGAGCGCCTCGCGGACCGGGAACCCGTCCCAGCCGGGCATGATCGGCGGCGCGACCGGCACGCCCTCGGGGAAGCGGACGGGGCCGGGAACCCCGATGCCCGCGCCGTCGAAGCCTTCGGCGAGCCCGGAGGCCCGCAGTTTGGCGGCCAGCGACAGGACCTGCTCGAAGACGGCGACAGGCCCCTCGCGCACGTCCATCGGGTGGTTGAGGTGTCCCAGTACCTCCAACTCCGCGTTGGTGACGGCCACATCTATCGAGGTGGCGCCGATGTCGACGCCGAGGAAGCGCAGTTCGGGGGCGAGCCGGATGTTGTGCGAGCGGCGCCCGCCGCGCGATGCGGCGAGTCCGTCGGCCACCACCAGGCCGGTCTCCAGGAGCCGGTCCACCTCGACGGCGAGCTTCGAGCGCGACAGCTCGACCTGATCACCCAGTTGCGCACGGGAGTTGGGGCCCCCGTCGCGCAGCAGCCGGAGCAGCCGCGCCTGATGCGCGTTCGCGGGTCGTGCCGTCATACGTCTCACGCGTCCCTCCCCGCCACATCGGCCAGTCCGTCGGGCTTTCGAGGGGAACGTAGCAGCGCTTTCCCGGAGTGGGAAGAAGTTGCGCAGGAATCCGCGCCAACTTTTTCCACACTCAGGACAAAGATGCTCGGGATACGGTCAGGGGCAGCGGATGACCTGGCCCGCGTAGGAGAGGTTTCCGCCGAAGCCGAAGAGGAGGACGGGCGCGCCGGAGGCGATCTCGCCGCGCTCGACCAGCTTGGACAGCGCCATCGGGATGGAGGCGGCGGAGGTGTTGCCGGAGTCCACCACGTCCCGGGCGATGACGGCGTTGACCGCGCCGATCTTGCGGGCGACCGGCTCGATGATCCGCAGGTTGGCCTGGTGCAGGACGACCGCGCCCAGGTCCTCCGGGGCGATGCCCGCCTTCTCGCATACCCGGCGGGCGATCGGGGGGAGCTGGGTGGTGGCCCAGCGGTAGACGGACTGCCCCTCCTGCGCGAAGCGCGGCGGCGTCCCCTCGATCCGGACCGCGTTGCCCATCTCCGGCACGGAACCCCACAGCACCGGTCCGATGCCGGGCCCGTCCGGGGTGTCGGGGGCGGCCGGGTCGGCGGTGACGACCGCCGCGCCCGCTCCGTCGCCGAGCAGGACGCAGGTGGAGCGGTCGGTCCAGTCCGCGATGTCGGCCATCTTGTCGGCGCCGATGACCAGGGCCCGGGTCGCCGCGCCGGCCCGGATCGCGTGGTCGGCGGTGGCCAGCGCGTGCGTGAAGCCGGAGCACACCACGTTGATGTCCATCACGGCGGGCGAGCCCATGCCGAGCCGGGCCGCGACCCGGGCAGCCATGCTCGGGGACCGGTCGATCGCGGTGGAGGTGGCGACGAGGACCAGATCGATGTCCGAGGGAGCCAGCCCGGCCGTGGCCAGCGCCTTGGCCCCCGCGTGCGCGGCCATCTCGTCCACCGGCTCCTCGGGCCCTCCGACGTGGCGGGTCTTGATGCCGACCCGGCTGGTGATCCACTCGTCGCTCGTGTCGACCATGGCCGCCAGATCGTCGTTGGTGAGCACCTTGGCGGGCTGGTAGTGGCCGAGCGCCACGACACGTGAGCCGGTCATACGGGTTCCCATCGTCGGGTAGGGCAGGAAACAACCAGTCTTGGTCGCTACCGCCGGGTACGGGGGCACGTGATCCCACAGGAATCGGGCCCACACGTTGGAGCATTGACAACTCCCTGGTCAGCGTGCTGTACGGGTGGCTGCGACACGCCGGGTGCGCGTGCCGGACAATGAACCGGAGAAACGAACAGGCCGCACACGGACAGAATCGGGTTCAGCTCTATGGGACGGGTCACCGAACGCCGCCGCACCCTTCGCATCCGGGACGGTGCCGTCTCCTCCCGCGCGGACACCCTGGTGGCGGAGGAGCCCCTGGAGATCCGGCTGAACGGCCGGCCGCTGGCCATCACCATGCGGACTCCGGGCGACGATTTCGCGCTGGCCGCGGGCTTCCTGGTCAGCGAGGGGGTGATCGCCGAGGGCGACGAGGTCCAGTCGATCGTCTACTGCGCCGGGGCGACGGCGGACGGCGTGAACACCTACAACGTGGTGGACGTGAAGCTCGCGCCCGGGGTCGAGGTCCCCGACATCACGCTGGAGCGCAACGTCTACACGACCTCCTCCTGCGGTCTGTGCGGCAAGGCCAGCCTGGACGCGGTCCGCACGACCACCCGGCACCCCGTGGCCGACGCTCCCCCGGTGCGGGTCGCCCCGGAGCTGCTGTCCGTCCTCCCGGACCGGTTGCGGGCCGCGCAGCGGGTGTTCGACCGGACGGGCGGCCTGCACGCCGCCGCGCTGTTCTCCGAGAAGGGCGAGCTGCTGGACGTACGGGAGGACGTCGGCCGGCACAACGCGGTCGACAAGCTGGTGGGGCGGGCGCTGACGGACCACCGGCTGCCGCTGTCGCGGGCCGTTCTGCTGGTGTCGGGGCGGGCCTCGTTCGAGCTGGCGCAGAAGGCCGTGATGGCGGGGATCCCGGTGCTCGCGGCGGTCTCCGCGCCGTCGTCGCTGGCCGTGGACCTGGCGGCGGAGAGCGGACTGACGCTGGTCGGCTTCCTGCGCGGACCATCGATGAACGTGTACGCCGGTGAGCACCGGATCGCGCTGGAGGAGACGGCCCGGCAGGGAGGCTGAGACCCCGGCAGGGTCGGCTGAGACGGGTCGCCTGTACGGAGCCGTCGCTCACTCCCCCGCGAAGGCCAGGCCCTCGGCGGCCAGCGCCTCGCGAAGCACCCTGATCGCCTTCGGGCCGACCCCGTGGAGCGCCAGCACCTCGGCCGCGGTCACGGTGGGAAGCTGGGCGAGGCGGGTGTAGCCCGCCGCGCGCAGGGCGCTGCGGGCCGGGTTGCCCGCTCCGTGCGGAAAGTCGTCGGCGGGCGTACCGCTCTCGTCACTCATCGCGCTTCCTCGCTGTGGGCTACCGGCTACCGGCTACCGTAACGGCCGGGTCCGACAGTGGGCCGGAAGCGGCGGGCCCCGCCGGGTCGTCCCGGGACGGCGGCTCCTCGGGGTCGTGCGAGCGGCGCTTGGCGACGACCGCGCAGACCATCAGCTGCATCTGGTGGAAGAGCATCAGCGGCAGCACGGCCAGGCTCGCGTCCGCACCGAAGATCACGCCGGCCATCGGCAGCCCGGCCGCCAGGCTCTTCTTCGACCCGGCGAACTGGATGGCGATCCGGTCCGCCCGGCCGAACCCGAGCCGCCGTCCCCCGTACCAGCTCAGGGTGAGCATCAGCGCCAGCAGGACGGCCTCGGCGGCGAGCAGCGCGCCGAGGCGGACGGGGGTGACCTGGTGCCAGACCCCGGCGACCATCCCCTCGCTGAACGCGGTGTAGACGACGAGCAGGATCGACCCGCGGTCGACCAGGCCGAGCACCTTCTTGTGCCGGGTGAGGAAGCCGCCCACCCAGCGGCGCAGCAGCTGTCCGGCGAGGAACGGGGCGAGCAGTTGGAGGACGATCTTCAACAGGGAGTCCGCCGAGAACCCGCCCCCGGCCGAGCCGAGGAGCAGGGCGGCGAGCAGCGGGGTCACGAAAATCCCGGCGAGGCTGGAGAAGGACCCGGCGCAGATCGCGGCGGGCACGTTGCCCCGGGCGATCGAGGTGAAGGCGATGGAGGACTGGATCGTCGAGGGGACCAGGCACAGGAAGAGGAAGCCCGCCTGGAGCTCGGGCGTCAGCACGTACGGCACGAGGCCGCCGCTCGTCAGCCCCAGCAGCGGGAAGACGACGAAGGTGTAGGCCAGGACGGTGAGGTGGAGGCGCCAGTGCTTGAGTCCGTCGAGCGCCTCGGCGGTGGAGAGCCGCGCCCCGTAGAGGAAGAACAGCAGGGCGACCGCGCCGGTGGAGGCCCCGCCCGCCACGTCGGCGGCGGTCCCCCGGGCGGGCAGCAGCGCCGCGAGGGCCACGGTGGCGGCGAGGGCCAGGACGTAGGCGTCGACCGGCAGCCAGGAGGGCAATCGCGGGATGCGGCGGGACATGGGCGGGCCTGCTCCGGAGGTCGGGGATCCGTTTCGGCGTCCATCCTGCCCCCGTACCGTCCCATCGGGAATCGGGTATACCGCTCTGACTGTCATCACGGATCCCGATAACGTGCACGGTATGGACACCACGTACGACCCCGCCCAGCTGCGTACCTTCCTCGCGGTGGCCCAGACGCTGAGCTTCACGCAGGCCGCACGCAGGCTCGGGATCCGCCAGTCCACGGTCAGCCAGCACGTGCGGCGGCTGGAGGAGGCGGCCGGACGGCAGTTGTTCGCCCGGGACACCCATCGCGTCGACCTCACGGACGACGGCGAGGCGATGCTCGGCTTCGCGGGGTCGATCCTGTCGGCCCACGAGCGGGCCGCGGCGTTCTTCGCGGGCACCCGGCTGCGCGGGCGGTTGCGGTTCGGGGCCTCCGAGGACTTCGTGCTGACCCGGCTCCCCGAGATCCTGGAGTCCTTCCGCCGTGACCATCCGGAGGTGGAGCTCCAGCTCACGGTGGAGCTGTCCGGGACGCTGCACCGGCAGCTCGCGGCGGGCCGGCTGGACCTGGTGCTGGCCAAGCGGCGGACCGGGGACACCCACGGCGAGCTGATGTGGCAGGACGCGCTCGACTGGATCGGCGCGCCGCAGTTGCGCCTCGATCCGGAGCGCCCCGTTCCGCTGGTCGTCTTTCCGCCACCGGCCATCACCCGGGCCCGCGCCCTGGAGGTGCTGGAGGAGCACGGGCGGGCCTGGCGGATCGCCTGCACGAGTACGAGCCTGAGCGGCCTGGTCGCTGCCGCGCGGGCGGGCCTGGGGGTGATGGCGCACTCCCGGGGGATGGTCCCGCCGGGTCTGGTGCCGGTGCCGGCCAGGGCGGGGCTGCCGGAGCTCGGCGGCGTGGACTTCGTCCTGCTGTACGGGAACCGGCGGGGCGCGGCCCAGGAGGCGGCCGACGCGCTGGCCTCGGCGATCCTGGCGGGCGGTGACCGGCTGCACCGCGGGACGGGCGGCGGGGAGGGCCCGTAGCCGCTGTCCGGGCCACCGGCGCGGTGATCGCTGTGACGCGGTGGTCGCGGCGGGCGGATTCGGTGGAGATTCCGGCGCGAGCCGCTTACCCCTCGGTCAGAACTGGACCGGCCGGACGCCCGAGCCTTGCCCATCTGGCCGGATTTCGACGGTTGACCTGTGCGGACGACACACGGACGACTCGGTGCGCGGAGGCTCCGAGCCCCTCCCGCCGGGCCCCCGCTTGGGGTAGCGTCGCGGCGCTGTGCGGAGCGCCACGAGGAGCATGTCATTGCGCGATTTCACTGTCCCACCCATGGCGGCGGCGCCTCAAGTCGGCGGTCTGGCCGATGTGGTCTTCGACTACGCGGAGGACGATCCGCACCGCGTCGCGCTCGGCCGCAAGGACGCCGGGGGCCAGTGGCGCGATGTGACCGCCGGGGACTTCCGGGATTCTGTGCTGGCCCTGGCCAAGGGGCTGATCGCGCACGGAGTGCGGTTCGGCGACCGGGTCGCGCTGATGTCCCGTACGCGGTACGAGTGGACGCTCTTCGACTTCGCGCTCTGGACCGTCGGGGCCCAGTCGGTGCCGATCTACCCGACCTCCTCCGCCGAGCAGGTCCTGTGGATGCTGCACGACGCCGAGGTGGTGGCGGTGATGGTCGAGCACGAGGACCACGCGATGACCGTCGGTTCGGTGATCGACCGGCTGCCGCATCTGAAGCGGCTGTGGCAGCTGGACGCCGGGGCGGTGGACGAGCTGCTCGGGGCGGGCGCGGGCATCGACGACGAGGTGGTGCAGCGGCACCGGCGCGCGGTGACGCCCGACTCCGTGGCGACCGTCATCTACACCTCGGGGACGACGGGCCGCCCCAAGGGGTGTGTGATCACCCACGCGAGCTTCATGTTCGAGAGCGACACGATGGTCGCGCGCTGGGAGCCGGTGTTCCATTCCAAGCCGGGCGACGAGGCGGCCACCCTCCTCTTCCTGCCGCTGGCCCATGTCTTCGGGCGGATGGTCGAGATCGCCGCGATCCGTGGCCGGGTCAAGCTCGGCCATCAGCCGGAGCTGTCCGCGAACGCGCTGATGCCGGACCTGGTGATGTTCCGGCCGACGTTCATCCTGGCGGTGCCGTACATCTTCGAGAAGGTGTTCAACGGGGCCCGGCGCAAGGCGGAGGCGGAGGGCCGGTCCGGGCCGTTCGACAAGGCCGTCGACATCGCGGTGAAGTACGCCGAGGCCCTGGAGCTGAAGGCGTTCGGGGAGGGCCCCGGCCCTTCGGCCGCGCTGCGGATGCAGCACCAGTTCTTCGACAAGGTCGTGTACAAGAAGGTCCGTGACGCGATGGGCGGCCGGGTGCGGCACGCGATGTCGGGCGGCTCCGGCATGGACCGCCGGCTCGGGCTGTTCTTCGCGGGCGCCGGGGTGACGGTCTTCGAGGGGTACGGGCTGACCGAGTCGACCGCCGCCGTGACGGCGAATCCGCCCGAGCGCACCCGGTACGGGACGGTCGGGCAGCCGATTCCGGGGGCGTCGGTGCACATCGCGGACGACGGCGAGGTGTGGGTGCACGGGCCGAACGTGTTCTCCGGCTATCTGGGGAATCCGGAGGCCACCCGGGCGGTGTTGCAGGACGGCTGGCTGGCGACCGGGGACCTCGGCGCGCTGGACGGGGACGGCTATCTGACGATCACCGGGCGGAAGAAGGAGATCCTGGTGACGTCCGGCGGCAAGAGCGTCTCCCCGGCCGGTCTGGAAGAACGCGTACGGGCGCATCCGCTGGTGGCGCAGTGCATCGTCGTCGGCAACGACCGCCCGTACATCGCGGCGCTCGTCACCGTCGACCAGGAGTCCGTGGACCACTGGCTGTCGATGCAGGGCCGCACGCCGCTCGGCCCGGCCGACCTGGTGCGGGATCCGGACCTGGAGATGGAGGTCCGCCGGGCGGTGGTGGCCGCCAACACGGCGGTGTCCCAGGCCGAGTCCATCCGTACGTTCCGGATCCTGGCCCACCCGTTCACCGAGGAGCTGGGGCTGCTGACCCCGTCCTTGAAGCTGAAGCGGAAGGCGATCGAGACGGCGTACGCGGTCGAGGTCGACGCCCTGTACCACTAACTCCCGCCTGCGGGAATGCCTCGGCCCGCCCGGTCGTTGTCGTGGGGAGTCACCAACCGACGACGTTAGGATCGACCGCTCGTGAGCCAGGTCCCCTCCATCACCCTCAACAACGGCCTCGACATGCCGCAGCTCGGTTTCGGTGTCTGGCAGGTGCCGGACGACGAGGCGGAGAAGGCGGTCGCCACGGCCATCGAGACGGGGTACCGGAGCATCGACACCGCCGCGATCTACGAGAACGAGACGGGCACCGGCAAGGCCATCGCCGCCTCCGGCGTCGCCCGCGACGAGCTCTTCGTCACCACAAAGCTGTGGAACAGCGAGCAGGGCCACGACAGCACGCTGCGCGCCTTCGACGCCTCGCTGGAGAAGCTCGGCCTGGACTACGTCGACCTGTACCTGATCCACTGGCCGGTCCCGGCGAAGGACGCGTACACCGAGACGTACAAGGCGTTCGAGAAGATCCTCGCCGACGGCCGCGCGAAGGCCATCGGTGTGTCGAACTTCCACCCCGAGCACCTGAAGCGGCTGCTCGCCGAGACCTCCGTGGTCCCGGCCGTCAACCAGATCGAGCTGCACCCGCAGCTCCAGCAGGCCGAGTCCCGCGCCTTCCACGCCGATCACGGCATCGCCACCGAGGCGTGGTCGCCGCTAGGCCAGGGCAAGGGCCTGCTGGAGGTGCCGACGGTCGTCGCCATCGCCCAGAAGCACGGCCGCACCCCGGCCCAGGCGGTGCTGCGCTGGCACCTGCAGACCGGCAACATCGTGATCCCGAAGTCCGTGACCCCGTCGCGGATCAAGGAGAACCTCGACGTGTTCGGCTTCGAGCTGGACGCCGACGACCTCGCCGCCTTCGCGGCCCTGGACGAGGGCAAGCGGCTCGGCCCCGACCCGGCGGAGTTCAACGTCGGCGCCTGAGCACGCCCGGCCGACGACGGCGCCCCCCACCCCGGCCACCCGCCGCCTGCTCACCGAATGCCTGGACCTGATCACCACACCGCTGCTCGACGAGGTGTGGGAC